>NZ_JBNGGE010000008.1:0-220682 GCF_049975785.1 Streptomyces sp. WG7 | reverse complement strand
GAAGCACCGCAAGGTGTGGAGGTGACCGGTACTAATAGGCCGAGGGCTTGTCCTCAGTTGCTCGCGTCCACTGTGTTGGTTCTGAAACCACGAACAATCCCGCCCCATGGTCACGGGGTGGCTGGTTGTCTGTTTCATAGTGTTTCGGTGGTCATAGCGTAGGGGAAACGCCCGGTTACATTTCGAACCCGGAAGCTAAGCCTTACAGCGCCGATGGTACTGCAGGGGGGACCCTGTGGGAGAGTAGGACGCCGCCGAACTTCTCTTAGAGCTCTGGCTCTTGGGCATACAGCCCGAGAGCCAGAGCTTTTTTGCGTTGAGGTAAGGTCAGGGAGCATCATTGGCTCGTTTCACCCCAGGAGGCCCCCGCGTGGAGGTCCAGGAGACCCGCGTGCAGACCGACCGGGTCCTCACCATCCCGAACATCCTCAGCATGGCGCGCCTCGCCGGCGTGCCCCTCTTTCTATGGCTGATCCTCAGGCCCGAGTTCGGCGGTCCGCAGAGCGACGGTTGGGCCCTGTTGGTGCTGGCCCTGAGCGGCGTCAGCGACTATCTGGACGGGAAGCTCGCGCGGCGCTGGAACCAGATCAGCAGCCTCGGCCGGCTCCTGGACCCCGCCGCTGACCGGCTTTACATTCTCTCCACCCTGGTGGGCCTCACCTGGCGCGAGATTCTCCCGCTCTGGTTGACCCTTGTACTGCTTGCTCGGGAAGCCGTCCTGCTGGTGATGGTGGGCATCCTTCGGCGACACGGCTATCCGCCACCGCAGGTGAACTTCCTGGGGAAGGCCGCCACCTTCAACCTCATGTACGCCTTCCCCCTGCTTCTGCTGAGCGACGGAAGCGGATGGATCGCGTCACTCGCTGCCGTTTTCGGATGGGCGTTCGCCGGATGGGGTACAACCCTGTACTGGTGGGCAGGTGTTCTCTACGTGGTGCAGGTCCGCCGCTTGGTCCGTGCGGACACCATGGCCGACTGAACCCGCCGATTGTGAGGCCCCCGGCGGCCGGATGGCCCCCACTGGAAAAGTGCGGGACTCTGGACGGGTGAAGTCGGTCAATCCGTCGTCTCTTAGAGGAGGACGCTTCCGACATGAAGGCCGTCGTGATGGCTGGAGGCGAAGGCACACGCCTTCGTCCCATGACCTCGAGCATGCCCAAGCCGCTCCTGCCGGTGGCCAACCGGCCGATCATGGAGCACGTGCTGAGGCTGCTCAAAAGGCATGGGCTCAACGAGACCGTCGTCACCGTCCAGTTCCTGGCCTCGCTGGTCAAGAACTACTTCGGTGACGGCGAAGAGCTCGGAATGGAGCTCACCTATGCCAACGAGGAGAAGCCACTCGGAACCGCCGGGAGCGTCAAGAACGCCGAGGAGGCGTTGAAGGACGATGCCTTCCTCGTCATTTCCGGCGATGCCCTGACCGACTTCGACCTCACCGACCTGATCAATTTCCACAAGGAAAAGGGCGCGCTCGTCACCGTGTGCCTGACGCGCGTACCCAACCCGCTGGAATTCGGCATCACCATCGTCGACGAAGAGGGCAAGGTCGAACGCTTCCTGGAGAAGCCGACCTGGGGCCAGGTCTTCTCGGACACCGTGAACACCGGTATCTACGTCATGGAACCCGAGGTATTCGACTACGTCGACCCCGACGTGCCCGTGGACTGGTCCGGTGACGTCTTCCCACAGCTGATGAAGGAAGGCAAGCCCGTCTACGGCTACATCGCCGAGGGCTACTGGGAGGACGTGGGCACCCACGAGAGCTATGTGAAGGCCCAGGCCGATGTGCTGGAGCGCAAGGTCGACGTCGACATCGACGGCTTCGAGATCTCGCCCGGCGTATGGGTGGCCGAGGGCGCCGAGGTGCACCCCGACGCCGTGCTCCGGGGGCCCCTCTACATCGGCGACTACGCCAAGGTCGAGGCCGGCGCCGAAATCCGGGAACACACGGTCATCGGATCCAACGTCGTCGTGAAGAGCGGCGCCTTCCTGCACAAGGCCGTCGTGGCAGACAACGTCTACGTCGGGCCGCACAGCAACCTCCGAGGCTGCGTCGTCGGCAAGAACACCGACATCATGCGCGCCGCGCGGATCGAGGACGGCGCGGTCATCGGTGACGAGTGCCTGGTCGGTGAAGAATCGATCATCCAGGGCAATGTCCGGGTCTACCCGTTCAAGACCATCGAGGCCGGTGCCTTCGTCAACACCTCGGTCATCTGGGAGTCCCGGGGCCAGGCCCATCTCTTCGGCGCCCGCGGGGTGTCCGGCATCCTGAACGTGGAGATCACGCCGGAACTGGCCGTACGGCTGGCCGGTGCCTACGCGACCACGTTGAAGAAGGGCTCCACCGTCACCACGGCCCGCGACCACTCCCGCGGTGCCCGCGCGCTGAAGCGGGCGGTGATCTCCGCCCTGCAGGCCAGCGCCATCGACGTACGGGACCTGGAGAACGTACCGCTGCCCGTGGCACGGCAGCAGACCGCACGGGGCAGCGCCGGCGGGATCATGATCCGGACCACGCCCGGGGTGCCGGACTCCGTGGACATCATGTTCTTCGACGGACAGGGTGCGGACCTGTCGCAGGGCAGCCAGCGGAAGCTGGACCGGGTGTTCGCACGACAGGAGTACCGGCGGGCGTTCCCCGGAGAGATCGGGGACCTGCACTTCCCGTCCAGCGTGTACGACTCGTACACCGGGTCGCTGCTGCGGAACGTCGACATCACGGGGATCGCCGAATCCGGGCTCAAGGTGGTCGTGGACGCCTCCAACGGCAGTTCGGGACTGGTCCTGCCGAGCCTGCTCGGAAAACTGGGTGTCGACTCGCTGACCATCAATCCCGGCCTCGACGAATCCAGGCCGACCGAATCGGCCGACATGCGGCGCTCGGGTCTGGTGCGTCTCGGGGAGATCGTGGCGTCGTCGCGGGCGGCGTTCGGCGTGCGGTTCGACCCGGTCGGTGAGCGGCTGTCGCTGGTCGACGAGAAGGGCCGCATCATCGAGGACGACCGGGCGCTGCTGGTGATGCTCGACCTGATCGCGGCCGAGCGGCGCAGCGGGCGGGTGGCGCTGCCGGTGACGACCACCAGGATCGCCGAACAGGTGGCGGCGTACCACGGCACCCAGGTCGAGTGGACGACCACCTCTCCCGACGACCTGACACGCGTCGGGGGCGAGGAAGGGGCGATCTTCGGCGGTGACGGCAAGGGCGGCTTCATCGTCCCCGAGTTCAGCAGCGTCTACGACGGTACGGCGGCCTTCGTGCGGCTGATCGGGCTGGTCGCGCGGACGCAGCTCACGCTGAGCCAGATCGACGCGCGGATCCCGCGGGCGCATGTCCTCAAGCGCGATCTGGCCACTCCGTGGGCGGTCAAGGGACTGGTGATGCGGCGGGTCGTCGAAGCGGCCGGAGACCGCTTCGTGGACACCACGGACGGTGTGCGCGTGGTGGAGACCGACGGGCGGTGGGTGATGGTGCTGCCCGACCCCGCCGAGGCGGTCACGCATCTGTGGGCCGAGGGCCCCGACGACGCCTCGGCGCAGGCCCTGCTCGACGAGTGGTCCGCGGTGGTGGACAGCGCGGGCCGGTAGGTCACACCGCACACACCGCACGCGTGCGTGCCGGACAAGTGTCCCCCAAGGGGGCCTGTCCGGCACGCCGGTGGGGCCATTCGGAGGTAGTGGCCGTGGCGTGCGACGATGTGCGGCATGCCGCAGCAACCCCCTGTTCGGAGCACATTCACGCGGCCCTCGCGCCCGGACGCGTCCATGTCCTTGCTCACCAACGTCATGGACCACAGCCTCGACGACGGATACGCCGAGGCTGCCGCGCGGAAGAAGACCGAGGGCGTGGGCGGCATGCCCAAGACCCTCCGTGCCAAGCTCGGACTGGCCGCCGGCCTGGTGCTCGCGGCGCTGGTGGTGACGGTCGGTGCGGCCCAGGCGCGCGTCGCGGCTCCCGCCGTCGCCAAGGAGCGCGAAGAGCTCATCGACCGCATCGAGGGGGAGACCTCTGCCGCCGACAGGCTCGAGGAGAGCGTCGACGAGCTGCGGGCGGACGTGAGCGCGCGACAGCGCGAGGCGCTCGAGAAGAACGGCGACAGTGGCCGTTCCGACCTGATGGGCATCCTGTCGGGCGCGGTCGAGGTGCACGGCCCGGGTGTGAAGCTCGTGGTCGACGACGCCAAGGACGCGAGCGCGGGCGGTGACGGGCAGCCGCGCGGCACCTCCGGGTTCTCCGACACGGGCCGGGTGCGTGACCGGGACATGCAGCGCGTCGTCAACGGGCTGTGGGAGTCGGGCGCCGAGGCGGTCTCCATCAACGGACAGCGCCTGACAGCACTGTCGGCGATCAGGGCCGCCGGTGACGCGATACTGGTCGACAACAGGCCGCTGGTGCCGCCGTACACGGTGCTTGCGGTCGGGGACGGCGAGCGGCTCAGTACCCGTTTCCAGGACAGTGCCGACGGGCTGTACCTGCATGCCCTGCAGGAGAACTACGGCATCCGGACGGCCGTCTCCGCGGTGGACGACCTCAAGCTGCCGGCCGCAACAAGTGTGATCGTACGTACAGCACAGCCGATAACCGAGAAGGGCACATCGTGATCGCCGTACTGGGCCTCGTCGTGGGAGTCGTGGCCGGCCTCTTGGTCCGGCCCGAGGTGCCGGCGGCCGTCGAGCCTTACCTGCCGATCGCCGTCGTGGCGGCGCTCGACGCCGTGTTCGGCGGCCTGCGGGCCATGCTCGACGGCATCTTCGACGACAAGGTCTTCGTGGTGTCGTTCCTGTCGAACGTGGTCGTGGCCGCACTGATCGTGTTCCTGGGCGACAAGTTGGGCGTCGGGGCCCAGCTGTCCACCGGTGTGGTGGTCGTCCTCGGCATCCGCATCTTCTCCAACGCCGCGGCGATCCGACGCCACGTCTTCCGGGCGTGAGGCCGATGAGCGACCGCGACGCGCAGTCCGCGAACAAGCTGCGCAAGGAGCTGCCCGACGAGGTGCCGCCGCCGGCGCCCCCGGCCGCCGACGTACCGGCCGGGAAGCCGCCGGAGCGGGAGGCCGGGCCGCAGCCCGGGCTGACCGGTAGGCAGCGGCTCGTCAAGGGGCTGTGGCCGCCGCGCCTCACCCGGGCCCAACTCATCGTCGCCCTGCTCCTGTTCGGCCTCGGTTTCGGCCTGGCCGTCCAGGTGGCGTCGAACAGCGAGGGCGACAGCGCGCTGCGTGGCGCCCGGCAGGAAGATCTGGTCCGCATCCTCGATGAACTGGACGACCGGACTCAGCGTCTTGAAGACGAGAAGCAGGGCCTCGAGAAGCAGCGCGACGAGCTGGAGAACAGCTCCGACCAGGCAGAGGAGGCCCGGAGGCAGACGCTCGAGAAGGAGCGGCAACTGGGCATCCTCGCGGGCACCGTGGCCGCGCAGGGGCCCGGCATCACAGTGACGATCGAGGACACGAAGGGAGCGGTCGAAGCGGACATGCTGCTCGACGCGATCCAGGAACTGCGCGCGGCGGGCGCGGAGGCGATCCAGGTGAACGGCGTGCGGGTCGTCGCCGGCACGTACCTCACGGACTCCGACAAGTCCGTGAGCGTCGACGGGAACAAGATCAACGCGCCCTATCGTTTTCAGGTCATCGGCAAGCCGCAGGACCTCGAACCGGCTCTCAACATTCCTGGAGGCGTGGTGCAGACTCTGGAGAAGGAACAGGCCACCGTTAATGTTGAGCGGTCCGGCAAGATCGTCGTGGACGCCTTGCGAGTGGCGAAGCGGCCTGACTACGCTCGGTCGTCCTCCGAGTGAACCGGCGGTGCATGGGCGGCGTCCGGCGAGGGCATGAGGTTGCGGGGGGTCGGCGCACCGATTGGGTGGTGCGTGGTGGAAACTGTCTGGTGGAGACGGACGTTGTGAAGGTGTCCGGGTCGGCCAGTACGTTCAGTCAGGGTTCGTCCTGCCCCACGGGCGGGTCTGTTTCGGTCAAGGGGAATCGCCCGTGAAGTTGTTTGCGAAGTTGTTCGGCAAGAGCGCGCGAGAGGGCAGCGACAACGCGACCGCCCGTCATCGCGCACAGCCTGACGCAGAGGGTCGGCGTCCGATGTACCGGGACCAGGTGGCTGGTCCGGGCGGTGACACGCCGGGTGGTCATGGCGCGCCGTCCGTTGACCCTGCGCAGTCCAGCGGCATAGGTTTCGGGCAGCCGTCGACCTCGGGTACGGGCGGAGGGTTCGGCCCCGGTCCGTACGGGGCGAACGTTCCGGCGGGGCAGCCGCGGCAGGAGGATCCGTCCATGTCGGCCTTGGTGTGTACGAGGTGCGGTAACCGCAACGCGGAGAACAGCCGCTTCTGCTCCAACTGCGGGGCGCCGCTGCGTGCCGGGGCGGTTCCGGAGCGTGCGTCCGAGACGACCTCCACGATCTCCATCTCCGGCCTGGAAGCGTACGACGCGGAGGTCACCGGCCAGACGGCGATGCCGGCGCTCTCTCCCGAGGCGCAGGCGGCCGTCGACGCACTGCCGCTCGGGTCCGCGCTCCTCGTCGTGCGCCGTGGTCCGAACTCCGGCAGCCGATTCCTGCTCGACGGCGAGCTGACCACCGCCGGGCGTCATCCGCAGAGCGACATCTTCCTGGACGACGTGACGGTCTCGCGCCGCCACGTGGAGTTCCGTCGCAGTCCGGACGGCTCGTTCACGGTGGCCGACGTCGGCAGCCTGAACGGCACGTACGTCAACCGTGAGCGAATCGACCAGGTCGCCCTGTCGAACGGTGACGAGGTGCAGATCGGCAAGTACCGGCTGGTCTTCTACGCGAGCCAGCGGGGTTACTGACCGCCCCCGGGCATCCGCCCGGGGAACCTCCAGGGAAGGTCCATGCTTCGAACACCGAGCGGCGGTGCCGGGAACGGCGCCGCCGCCACGGACAGTGGGCTGATGAGCATCGGCACGGTGCTGAACGCACTGCGTGACGAGTTTCCCGACGTCACCATCTCCAAGATCCGTTTCCTGGAGTCGGAGGGCCTCGTGGAGCCGCGGCGGACCCCGGCGGGGTACCGCAAGTTCAGTGCCCACGACGTCGAGCGCCTCGGTCAGGTGCTGCGCATGCAGCGGGACCACTACCTGCCGCTGAAGGTGATCCGCGAGCACCTGGACGCCATGGAACGCGGTGAGGCCGTGCCGCTGCCGACGCTGGCCCGGCAGCGGGACGGGGAGTCCGTGCCGGAGACCGCCGAGGGACCCGTGGCGGCCCGGATCGGGCGGGACGAGCTGCTCGCCGCGGCCGGGATCGGCGAGCAGGAGCTGAAGGAGTGGGAGTCGTACGGGCTCCTCGCCCCGCTGCCCGACGGGGGGTACGACGCCGAGGTGGTCACCGTGGCGTCGCTGGTGGTCCAGCTGGGGAAGTTCGGGATCGAGCCGCGGCACCTGCGGGTGATGAAGGCCGCCGCGGACCGGGAGGCCGGGCTCGTGGACCAGGTGGTGGCGCCGCTGAAGCGCCACCGCAACCCCCAGACCAGGGCACACGCGGAAGCCCGCACCAAGGAGCTGGCCGGGCTCGCGGTGAAGCTGCACGCGGCACTGGTGCAGTCCGCCCTCGGCGTGCGGCTGCCCTGAAGCCGGCCTGCTCGGGAACCCGGAACGCCCACCCGATCCCGGCCCGACTACCCAAATGTCCCGGGCACGGCCTAGGGTTGCTGTGTGAACGAGCTCGATGTCGTAGGTGTCCGGGTCGAGATGCCCTCCAACCAACCGATCGTGCTGCTGCGCGAGGTGGGAGGCGACCGCTACCTCCCCATCTGGATCGGGCCGGGGGAGGCGACGGCGATCGCCTTCGCCCAGCAGGGCATGGCCCCCGCACGCCCGCTGACCCACGACCTTTTCAAGGACGTGCTGGAAGCCGTCGGCCAGGAGCTCACCGAAGTGCGCATCACCGACCTGCGGGACGGGGTCTTCTACGCCGAGCTGGTCTTCGCGAGCGGGGTCGAGGTGAGTGCCAGGCCGTCCGACGCCATAGCGCTGGCCCTTCGCACCGGAACACCGATCTTCGGCAGTGACACGGTGCTCGACGACGCCGGTATCGCCATCCCGGACGAGCAGGAGGACGAGGTCGAGAAGTTCCGCGAGTTCCTCGACCAGATCTCGCCCGAGGACTTCGGGACCAGCAACCAGTGAGGCGCGAGGGCCGAGGCGTTCCAGGGCGCCTGTACGGCCCTCCACCGGGCACATTCGGCTAGCCTTTCCCCGCGGTGGGGCACGTGAAACCACTCGTAGGGTGATTATCACTCGGCGTGCCGAGTGTGGCGATCGTTGACGCACCCGTGGTGACTGCCTACCGTCGAGGAGGCAGGTCAAGGACGGAGGTCGGCGTGAGAATCAGCGGCGACGGTACGGCTGGGGGTGGCCCCGGGCACAGCCTTGGGGCAAGCGGTCCGTACCCTCCCCCGAAATCTCGGCTCCGCGCGGGCGGGGGGTATCCCCAACACGGTGGCGCGGCCGAGGGCGTTCCGCAGCGACCGGCTGCCGTGCCGAGCAGCGGAGGGACGACGTCCATGGCGTCCGAGCAGATCGGCTATCGCGGTCCGACGGCCTGCGCGGCCGCCGGTATCACCTACCGGCAGCTCGACTACTGGGCTCGCACGGGCCTCGTCGAGCCCTCCGTGCGGCCCGCCCACGGGTCCGGGACGCAGCGTCTGTACAGCTTCCGCGACGTGGTCGTGCTGAAGATCGTCAAGCGCTTCCTCGACACTGGGGTGTCACTGCAGAACATTCGCACCGCCGTCCAGCATCTCAGGGAACGCGGCTTTCGTGACCTGGAACGGATGACGCTGATGAGCGACGGCGCCACGGTTTACGAGTGCACCTCGCCCGACGAGGTGCACGCCCTGCTCCAGGGCGGGCAGGGCATCTTCGGCATCGCCGTCGGCGTGGTGTGGCGGGACGTCGAGAGCGCGCTGTCCCAGCTGCACGGGGAGCGGATCGACACGGGGGAGACCCTGGTCGGGCACAATCCGGCGGACGAACTGGCGCGGCGGCGCAACCGGGCGGTCTGACACCGCCCGCACGCGGGCGGGGCACGGTCGGGCGTGGCGTTGTCAGTGGCGTAGGGCAGCATCGGAGATGTGAGAACCGCGCCCACGATCCTGCATCTCGACATGGATGCCTTCTTCGCCTCGGTGGAGCAGGCATCCAAGCCGAGCCTGCGCGGGAAGGCCGTGGTCGTGGGCGGCCTCGGGCCACGAGGCGTGGTCGCCACCTGTTCGTACGAGGCGCGGGTCTTCGGCGTGCACTCGGCGATGCCCATGGGCCAGGCCCGGCGGCTGGCACCCAACGCCGCGTACCTCGTCCCGCGCTTCGAGCTCTACCGGTCGATCAGCGAGCAGGTGATGCGGCTGCTGCGGGCGCTGTCGCCCCTGGTGGAGCCGCTGAGCCTGGACGAGGCCTTCGTGGATCTGGAGGCCGGCGGGACGGCCTGGGACGCGGAGTCGGCGCGGCTGGCCGGCGCGAAGCTGCGCACGGACATCCGCACCGTCACCGGCCTCACCGGGTCCGTGGGGCTCGCCGCCTCCAAGATGCTCGCCAAGATCGCCTCCGAGGAGGCCAAACCCGACGGGCTGGTACTGATCCCGCCGGGGACCGAGCGGGCGATGCTGGAGCCGATGACGGTACGGACGCTGCCCGGTGTGGGCCCGGCCACGGGAGACCACCTGCGGCGGGCCGGGATCACCACGGTCGGTGAGATCGCCGAGGCGGGCGAGGACGAGCTCGTACGGCTGCTGGGCAAGGCGCACGGGCATGCCCTCTACGCCATGGCCCTGGCCCGTGACGAGCGGCCCGTGGTGGCCGAGCGGGAGACCAAGTCGGTGTCCGTCGAGGACACCTACGACGTGGACATCCACGACCGGTTGCGGGTCGGTGTGGAAGTCGGGCGGCTGGCCGACCGGTGCGTACGGCGGCTGCGCGCCTCCGGGCTGTCCGGGCGGACCATCGTGCTCAAGGTGCGCAGGTACGACTTCTCCACGCTGACGCGCTCCGAGACCCTCCGGGGGCCCACGGACGACCCGGGAGTGGTGCGGGAGGCCGCGGCCCGGCTGCTGGACTCCGTGGACACCACGGGCGGCGTGCGGCTGCTCGGGGTCGGCGTCAGCGGACTCGCCGACTACACGCAGGAGGACCTCTTCGCGCAGGCGGCGGGGGACCGGGCCGACGAGCTCGCCGAGGAACCCGATCCGGAGCCCGCCGCGGAGCACCGGCCGGCCCCCGCCGAGCGCCGGTGGCCGGCGGGGCACGACGTGCGGCACACGGAGTACGGGCACGGGTGGGTGCAGGGCAGCGGACTGGGGCGGGTCACCGTGCGGTTCGAGACGCCCTACTCGGAGACCGGCCGGGTACGGACCTTCCCGGTGGACGACCCGGACCTGACACCGGCGGATCCGCTGCCACTGGTCGCGCCCGTGCCGCGAAGACCCGGGGCGTCCGGGCCGGCGGGCGCGGAGGACGGCCCGGGCCTCGCCGCGGGCACCGACGCGCGGACCGGCCCGGCGGGGCCCGCGCGTCCTGCCGTCGGGCAGGACCTGACGTGACGGCGCCCGCCGACCGGCGCCGGGGAGGGGACCGAGGGGGCCGGCCGGAAGACGGAAGGGGAGGCGGGGGAGGGTGTCGGCGAGCGTCGGCAGGGCCGGTGGGGTGCTCCTCGTGTCCTGCGGGCGGCGGAGAGGGCGGTCGGAGCCCGCGTCTGCGCCACGATCCTCCGGACGGGCCCGGACGGGCCCGGACCGGCCCGGGCGGGCAGGGCGCGGTGGGACCGGACCGCCGTCAGCTCTCCTCCTTGCCCTGACCCGCCAGCCTGCCGAAGTCGTGGTCGGGGAGCGGGGGAGGAGCGGCGACGTCGAGGCCGTAGTGGTGGTAGAGCTGGAGTTCCTGTTCCGGCGAGAGATGGCGGCCGACGCCGAAGTCGGGAGCCTCCCTGATCAGAGCCCGGTCGAAGGGCACGCGCAGGGTGCCCTCGACCAGCTCGCTGGGCTCCAGGGGCACGAAGGCGTCCCTGCTGAACAGGCCGGTGCGTATGGCAGCCCACTCGGGGACCCCCGTGGCGTCGTCGAGATAGACCTCGTCGACAGTGCCGATCCGGGTGCCGTTGCGGTCGAACGCCTTGCGGCCGATCAGATTGCGCGGGTCGATGTCGGTACGCACGGGGCCCTCCATTGGGTCGCACTGGGCTCGCACACCAGCCGCCGAATCATCCGTAAGTACTACAAAAGAGCACATATGGCCGGTCGGCCACTCGAAGTCCGTGCGGCGACCTCGCTGGTACGCTGGCAAACGGCTGCTGACCCCGTGCGGGAGAGTCCTCCGGACACCACCGGAGGCGCCGAAGGAGCAAATCCTCCCCGGAATCTCTCAGGCTCACGTACCGCACGGACGAGGTCACTCTGGAAAGCAGGGCGGGCGTCAACGGCTTCCGCTCTCACCGACGGTGAAAGCCGGGAGAGCCCTCGGGCCCCCCGGTGAAGCTCTCAGGTCGAGATGACAGAGGGGGAGGCCGTCCGGGTACCCGCGCCGTGGTGCCCCTCGAAGGTCGTCAGACCAGGAGGCCTCCGCAATGACCGCCCATCGCACTCCGCTCTCCGAGCTCGAACAGGCAGCACCGTTCGAGCAGCGCCACATCGGCCCCGACCAAGAGGCCCGGGCCAAGATGCTCGCGCAGGTCGGCTACGGTTCGCTCGACGAGCTGACGGCCGCCGCGGTGCCGGATGTGATCAAGAACGCCGACGCGCTGGACCTGCCCGGTGCGCGCTCCGAGGCCGAGGTGCTGGCCGAGCTGCGCTCCCTGGCCGACCGCAACCAGGTCCTCGACTCCATGATCGGCCTCGGCTACTACGGCACCTTCACCCCGCCGGTCATCCTGCGCAACGTCATGGAGAACCCGGCCTGGTACACCGCGTACACGCCGTACCAGCCGGAGATCTCCCAGGGACGTCTCGAGGCCCTGCTGAACTTCCAGACCATGGTGGCCGAGCTCACCGGCCTGCCGACCTCCGGTGCCTCGCTGCTCGACGAGGGCACCGCCGCCGCCGAGGCCATGGCGCTCTCCCGGCGCATGGGCAAGAACAAGAAGGGCCTCTTCCTGGTCGACGCGGACGCCCTGCCGCAGACCATCGCCGTGATACGGACCCGCGCCGAGCCGACCGGCGTCGAGGTCGTCGTCGCCGACCTCGGCGAGGGCATCCCGGCCGAGGTCGCGGAGCGGGAGATCAACGGTGTCCTGATCCAGTACCCGGGCGCCTCCGGTGCCGTGCGCGACATCAAGCCGGTGATCGACCGGGCGCACGAGCTCGGCGCCCTCGTCACCGTCGCCGCCGACCTGCTCGCCCTCACGCTGCTCACCTCGCCCGGCGAGCTGGGCGCGGACATCGCCATCGGCACCACGCAGCGCTTCGGTGTGCCGATGGGCTTCGGCGGACCGCACGCCGGCTACATGGCGGTGCACGAGAAGTTCGCGCGCAGCCTGCCCGGCCGCCTGGTCGGCGTCTCCGTGGACGCCGACGGCAACAAGGCCTACCGCCTCGCCCTGCAGACCCGCGAGCAGCACATCCGCCGCGAGAAGGCCACCAGCAACATCTGCACCGCGCAGGTGCTGCTCGCCGTCATGGCCGGCATGTACGCCGTGTACCACGGGCCGGAGGGGCTGCGGGCCGTCGCGCGCCGCACCCACCGGTACGCCACGGTCATCGCCGCGGGTCTCGCGGCCGGCGGTGTCGAGATCGTGCACGGCGCCTACTTCGACACGGTCACCGCGCGGGTGCCGGGCCGGGCCGCCGAGGTCGTCCACGCCGCCCGGGAGAACGGCATCAACCTGCGCCTCGTCGACGCCGACCACGTGTCGTTCGCCTGCGACGAGACCACCACGCGCGCCCAGGTCGGCGGCGTGTGGAACGCCTTCGGCGTCGAGGGCGACATCGAGGCGCTGGACGCGGCGACCGGGGAGACGCTGCCCGAGGCCCGGCTGCGCACCGACGACTTCCTGACCCACCCGGTCTTCCACCAGTACCGCTCCGAGACCGCGATGCTGCGCTACCTGCGCCGCCTCGCGGACCGCGACTACGCGCTGGACCGCGGCATGATCCCGCTGGGCTCCTGCACCATGAAGCTCAACGCGACCACCGAGATGGAGCCGGTGACGTGGCCGGAGTTCGGTGCCCTGCACCCCTTCGCGCCTGCCGCGCAGGCGCAGGGCTACCTCACGCTCATCCGTGAGCTGGAGGAGCGGCTCGCCGAGGTCACCGGGTACGACAAGGTCTCGCTCCAGCCGAACGCCGGGTCGCAGGGCGAGTTCGCCGGCCTGCTCGCCGTACGCGCCTACCACCGCGCCAACGGTGACGAGCAGCGCACCGTCTGCCTCATCCCGTCCTCCGCGCACGGCACCAACGCCGCCAGCGCGGTCATGGCCGGCATGAAGGTCGTCGTCGTCAAGACCGCCGAGGACGGCGAGATCGACGTCGAGGACCTGCGCGCCAAGATCGAGAAGCACCGCGATGAGCTGTCCGTGCTGATGATCACGTACCCCTCCACGCACGGCGTCTTCGAGGAGCACGTCGCCGACATCTGCGCCCGGGTGCACGACGCCGGCGGCCAGGTCTACGTGGACGGCGCCAACCTCAACGCCCTGGTCGGCCTCGCCAAGCCCGGCCACTTCGGCGGCGACGTCTCCCACCTGAACCTGCACAAGACGTTCTGCATCCCGCACGGCGGCGGCGGTCCGGGCGTCGGACCCGTGGCCGTGCGGTCGCACCTGGCGCCGTACCTGCCCAACCACCCGCTGCAGCCCGCGGCCGGTCCGCAGACGGGCGTCGGCCCGATCTCGGCGGCGCCGTGGGGCTCGGCCGGCATCCTGCCGATCTCGTGGTCGTACGTCCGGCTGATGGGCGGCGAGGGGCTCAAGCGCGCCACGCAGGTGGCCGTGCTGTCCGCCAACTACATCGCCAAGCGCCTGGAGCCGCACTTCCCGGTGCTGTACACCGGCCCGGACGGGCTGGTCGCGCACGAGTGCATCATCGACCTGCGCCCGCTGACCAAGGCGACCGGCGTGAGCGTCGACGACGTCGCCAAGCGGCTGATCGACTACGGCTTCCACGCGCCGACGATGTCGTTCCCGGTGGCCGGCACGCTGATGATCGAGCCGACCGAGTCCGAGGACCTCACGGAGCTGGACCGGTTCTGCGAGGCGATGATCGCCATCCGCGCGGAGATCGAGAAGGTCGGCTCCGGCGCCTGGTCCGCGGACGACAACCCGCTGCGGGGCGCGCCGCACACCGCCGGTGCGCTGGGCGGCGACTGGGACCACGCGTACACGCGCGAGGAGGCCGTCTTCCCGGCCGGGGTGTCCGCCGCCGACAAGTACTGGCCGCCGGTGCGCCGGATCGACCAGGCCTACGGTGACCGGAACCTCGTCTGCTCCTGCCCGCCGCTGGACGCGTACGAGGACTGAGCCGCCCGTAGGAGAGAGGCTCCGTGCGGGCCGGGACGGGCCCCCCGCACGGAGCCTCTCGCCGTGTCTCACACGGTCGCGAGCGACACCTCCGTCGACTTGACCAGCGCGACGACGGGGGCGCCTACGGACAGGCCCAGGTCGTCGGCGGCCTCCTTGGTGATCGCCGCGGTCAGTTCGGCGCCCTCCACGGCGACCCGCACGGAGGCCATCGCGTCGCCGGTGGTGAGAGCGGTGACCGTGCCGGGCAGCCGGTTGCGGATGGACAGGCCCTCGACACGGCCGGTCGCCACGGACACCTCCGTCGCCTTCACCAGGGCGCGGACGGCCGTGCCCGCGGCGAGGGAGAGGTCCTCGGCGGCGTCCCGGGTGATCGCCGCGGTGAGGTCCTGGCCGCCCACGAGGCGGACCCGGACCGTCGCCATGGCCTCGCCCGGGGTGACGGCGGTGACGGTGCCGGGGAGCTGGTTGCGGATGCTCAGGCTCATGAGGGCACCGTAGCCCGGCGGAGGAGTCATGCCGGGTATGCGTGGGTCTGCGTCGCCTTGACCGTCGCCCATACCGGCGCGCCCGGGTGCAGGCCGAGTTCGGCCGCGGCGACCGTGGTGAGGTCGGCGGCGAGCGGGAGTTCGCCGGTGAGGTCCACGCGGATCTGGTCGCCGTGGGTCTCCAGGCCCGCGACCTCGCAGCGCCACAGGTTGCGGGCGCTGGAGCCGGTGGGGCGTCGTCCGTACAGGGTCACGGCGCCCGGTGGGAACGCCACGAAGACCGGGCCGGAGAGGTCCTCGGTGGTGGTGAGGGCGGGACCGGCGTCGAGCCGCACGGTGTGGCCGTCGGCGCGGCCGCGGTAGAGGTTCAGGCCGACCAGCTGGGCGATGTAGTCCGTGCGGGGCCGGCGGGCGATGTCGGCGGGGCCGCCCTGCTGGACGACCCTGCCCTGCTCGACGACGACGAGCCGGTCGGCGAGCACCATGGCGTCCAGCGGGTCGTGGGTGACGAGCACGGCGACGGCCTCGAACTCGGTCAGGTGGCGGCGGAGCTGGGCGCGGACCTCCAGGCGGGTCCGGGCGTCCAGTGCGGCGAGGGGCTCGTCCAGGAGCAGCAGCCGGGGGTTGGTGGCCAGGGCGCGGGCGAGTGCGACGCGCTGGGCCTGGCCGCCGGAGAGGCTGCGAGGCTTGGCCCCCGCGTGGTCGGCGAGGCCCATGCGGTCCAGCCAGGCGGCGGCCTGTGCCCGGGCCTGCGCCTTGCCGGCGCCCCGGCAGCGCGGCCCGAAGGCCACGTTGTCGAGCGCGGTCAGGTGAGGGAAGAGCAGGTAGTCCTGGAAGACCACGCCGACCGGGCGGGACTCGGGCGGCGTACGGTCCACGGCGGCACCGTCGAGGCGCAGGTGGCCGTCGGTGAGCGGGGCGAGGCCGGCCAGCGCGCGCAGGGCGGTGGTCTTGCCGGCGCCGTTGGGACCGAGCAGGGCGACGACGTCGCCGGGTGCGGCGGTCAGCGCGACGTCCAGGTGGAAGGTGCCGCGGTCCACGACGAGGCGGGCGTCGAGGCCGGCGCCCGGGGTGCGTCCGCCGGCGGGTTCCGTCGTGGTGGTCGGTTCGTCGGTGCCGGTCATGATGCCCTCATCCAGCGGTCCCGGAGCCCGGCCAGTACGGCGATGGAGACGGCCAGCAGCACCAGGCTGAGGGCGATCGCCGCCGCCGGGTCGTTCTGCAGGGCGAGATACACCGCCAGCGGCATGGTCTGGGTGCGGCCCGGGAAGTTGCCCGCGAACGTGATCGTCGCCCCGAACTCGCCCAGCGCCCGCGCCCACGCCAGGACGGCGCCCGCCGCGATGCCCGGCGCGATCAGCGGCAGCGTGACCCGGCGGAACGCGGTGAAGCGCGACGCGCCCAGCGTCGTGGCGGCCTCCTCGAAGCGCGGGTCGGCGGCGCGCAGGGTGCCCTCCACGCTGATCACCAGGAACGGCATCGCCACGAACGTCTCCGCGAGGATCACACCCGTCGTGGTGAACGGCAGCGTGATCCCGAACCACGCGTCCAGCCACTGCCCGACGACGCCGTTGCGCCCGAACGCCAGCAGGAGCGCCACGCCGCCCACCACCGGGGGCAGCACCAGGGGCAGCGTCACCAGGGCGCGGACGAGGCCCCGGCCGGGGAACTCCGTGCGGGCCAGCAGCCAGGCCAGCGGCACACCGACGACCAGGCTCAGCGCGGTCGCCGACGTGGCGCACAGCAGCGACAGCCGCAGGGCCTGCCACACCTCCGGGCTGGTCAGCTGGTCGGGCAGGCTGCGCCACGGCGCCCGTACCAGCAGGGCGATCAGCGGCAGCAGCAGGAACGCCAGGCCGACGAGGGCGGGTACCAGCAGGGGGACCGGCACCGCGCGGGCGCCGGTCCCGGGCACGTGGGGCTTCTTCACGGCGTGCGGAACCCGGCGCCGGTCAGCACCCGCTGCCCCTCGGCGGACTTCACCATGTCGATGAAGGCCTTCGCCGCGCCGGCGTTGGGAGCCTCCTCGAGGAGGGCGATCGGGTAGTCGTTGACGGCCTCGGCCGACTCGGGGAAGTCCACGCCCGTCACCTTGTCGCCGGCCGCCCTCACATCGGTCCGGTAGACGACGGCGGCGTCGGCCTCCTTCAGTTCGACCTTGGTCAGGGCGGCCTTGACGTCCTGCTCGTACGAGGCGGGGGTGAGCTCCAGGCCGGCGGCCGCCAGCGCCTGCCGAGTCGCGGCGCCGCACGGCACGGACTCGTCGCACAGCACGACCTTGAGGCCGGATTCCGCGAGGTCGTCGAGGGAGGAGATCCTGTCCGGGTTGCCCGGCAGGGTGGCGATCTCCAGTTGGTTGCGCACGAAGGTGGAGGGTGCGCCGGCCGTGGCCCCGGCGTCGGTGACGGTGGCCATCGTCCTCGGACTGGCGGAGGCGAACACGTCCGCGGGGGCGCCGCTGGTGATACTGGCGGCGAGGGTGTCGCTGCCGGCGAAGTTGAAGGTGATCTCGGTGCCCGGGTGCTGCTTCTCGAATGTCTCGCCGAGCGCCGTGAAACTCTCCTTGAGCGAGGCGGCGGCGAAGACGTTGACCTGGCCGGAGACCTTGGCGGACGACGAGGAGCCGGCGGAGTCCGGACCCGTGTCCGAGCCGGAGGACGACGAGCACGCGCTCAGGGCCAGCAGCGCGGCGGCGGCCGGGAGGGGCGCCCGCAGGGTCCGTCGGATGCGGCGGGTCCTGCGCACGGATCGGGTCGTCACGGGCCACTCCCTCTGCGTGGTCGGGGTTGTCGGGCGGGCTTCCGACGGTTCGGCGGCCGGGCTGGACGGCGGCTGGGCTGGACGGCGGCCGAGCCCGTCGGCCTCACCACGACGCCGATCATACTTCCGCATCTGCGAGGGGTAAGTCTCCTGTCGCATCGCATAAGCGAGGCGTGTTCGAGGAAAGGCTGGCATGTGCGTTCGTACGGGCGTGAGGCCGGCCGACGGGTCACGCCCTGTCGATATGTACGTTCGTCGACTTCACTCGGGCGGTGGCCTCCACGCCGACCTCCAGACCGAGTTCCTCCACCGCCTCCCGGGTCAGCAGGGAGACGAGCCGGTGCGGTCCCGCCTGGATCTCGACCTGGGCGGCGACGTCGCCGAGCTTGATCGCGGTCACGATCCCCGGGAAGGCGTTGCGGGCCGAGGTGTACGGGGTCTCCTCGTCGGCGCCGTCGGAGCGGGCGAGGTCCACCGAGAACGCGGCCAGGTCGCGCCCGTCGACGAGTCGCCGTCCGCCCTCGTCGCGGTGGGTGGTGAGCCGGCCCGCGTCGGCCCAGCGGCGGGCGGTGTCCGGGCTGACGCCGAGCAGCCGTGCCGCCTGGCCGATCGTGTAGGACTGCATGCCGGTCACGATAGGCCGCGGCAAGGGAACGGTGGACGTGGGGTTGGCCGTTGGGTATGACGCGATATAGCGTTAGTTCGTGGCAGTGGCGGGGTGCTCACCTGGCACCCCGCCCCGGGGAGATCGGGGTGGAGCGATGACGGTGTTGCCCTCGCGAGTCGGCGAGTCGCCCGGCCTCCGGGCCTCGCACGCGGACCGGGACCGGGTCGTGGACGTGCTGAGCGGCGCGGCCGGGGCCGGTCGGCTGACCGCCGAGGAACTGGACGAGCGGGTGGGGGCGGCGCTCACCGCGCGGACGCTGGGAGAGCTGGCCGTCCTGACCGCCGACCTGCCGGTGGTGCCGGGCGAAGGCCCGGTCGCCGAGGTGAAGGATGTCGTCCGCATCCAGCAGGAGGGGGCGTCGACCCGGCGTGGCGACGGCTGGGTGGTGCCCCGGCGGTTGGAGATCCGGTCGGCCTGGGGAGAGGTGACACTCGACCTCACCCGGGCCGTGATCGCCCACGACACCCTCCACATCGACCTCGACATGCGCGCCGGGATGCTGAAGCTCGTGACCCGGCCCGGCGTCGTGGTGGACACCGACTCACTGGTGGCGAGGTACGCCGAGGTGAAGGTACCGCGCGCCGTCGGCACCGGGACGCCCGTGGTGCTGCGGGTGCGGGTCACCGGAGAGATCAGCTGGGGGCAGGTCGTGGTGCGTTCGCCGAGGCGCCGGTTCGGGCGAAAGGCGTAGAGACACGGCTTCCCGCGGGCACGGTGGGTCATTCCGGACCGCAGGGCGTGAAGACCGTCAGCGCGGTCCCGCGTTCGACGCGGTCGCACAGGCGGTGCGGCGCCGTCGCTCAGCTCAGCGCAGCGCGGCAGTGGGCCTGACGCGGCCGACGTCCGCGCGTCCTCGCCGAGGGGCTGCCGCGGGTCCGGCGTGCCGATCGGTGCTCCGGGACGCCGTCCCGGTCCGTAACCCAGCCGGTCCGTCGGTGCGGACGAGTCGGTACGCAACAGGTGGCGTAGGTGGCGTAGGTGGCGTACGGCTGGCCTGCCGGTGCCCGCGAGACCTGGGCCGGGCCGTGCCGGTGACCCGGTCGGCCAGGACGTGCGGGGTGAGCGGCCCGGCAGCGAGGCTCACCGCGCTGTTCGGCGCGGTCGGCGACCGTCCTACGGCGTGTCGTCGAGTCGGGGCCCTGGGGCGGTGTAGGGCCGCGGGGCGGGGCGGCGGTCCTTGGCGGGGTCCGACGCGCGCTTCGTCGTGCTCTCAGCGGTGCCAAAGAGAACCTGCGTCGTCGCGGCGGGGTCGGCACTCCTGTCGCCCCGCCCAGGACGCCGTAAGAGATCCGTCAATGCGGCACAGAGCACCGTATGGGACCCGTCAACGGTGGTCGTATCCGGTCGGACGAGGGGTTTTGCTCGGAGCGTCCTAGTCGCAACCGAACCTCACTCCAGGAGCTCACGATGGCCGATGCGGCCTTCGTCGTCACCACGATCGCGGTCTTCGCGCTGGTGGCTCTCGTCGCCAAGGGGGTGACGAAGCTGTGACCGCCGAGAACCTCGTCGGCCTGCTCGTGGCCGTCGCCCTGCTGGGCTATCTCGTCCTCGCCCTGATCTTCCCGGAGAGGTTCTGAGAGCCACATGGGTCCCATAGCCGCCGGCGTGCTCCAAGCGCTGGCCCTCATCGGCGCACTGGCGATCGTGCACGCACCCCTGGGCACCTACATGGCCCGGGCCTACTCCTCTCCCAAGCACCTGCGGGTCGAGAAGTGGATCTACAAGGGCATCGGTGCCGATCCGGAGACGGAGATGCGCTGGACCGCGTATCTGCGCGGCGTGCTCGCCTTCTCCTTCGCCGGCGTCCTCTTCCTCTACCTGCTTCAGCGCGTCCAGGGCGTCCTGCCTGGCTCGCTCGGCTTCGACTCCGTGGAGCCGGCGCAGGCCTTCAACACCGCCGCGTCCTTCGTGGCCAACACCAACTGGCAGTCGTACTACGGCGAGCAGACGATGGGCCACGTCGTGCAGACCGCCGGCCTGGCCGTGCAGAACTTCGTCTCCGCGGCCGTCGGTATGGCGGTCGCCGTCGCCCTCGTCCGGGGCTTCGCGCGCGCCGGCACCGGGGAGCTGGGCAACTTCTGGTCGGACCTGGTGCGCGGGGTCACCCGGGTGCTGGTGCCGCTCGCCGTCGTCGGCGCGCTCGTGCTGGTCGCCTGCGGGGTGATCCAGAACTTCTCCGGTATCCACGAGGTCGGTCAGTTCATGGGCGGCTCGCAGCAGTGGAACGGCGGCGCCGTCGCCTCGCAGGAGGCCATCAAGGAACTGGGCACCAACGGCGGTGGCTACTTCAACGCCAACAGTGCGCACCCCTTCGAGAACCCGACGCCGTTCACGAACCTGTTCGAGATCTTCCTGATCCTGCTCATCCCGGTCTCCCTGACCCGGACCTTCGGCGTCATGGTCGGCTCGGTGCGCCAGGGCTACGCGATCCTCGCGACCATGGCCACCATCTGGATCGGCTTCGTCGCCCTGATGATGTGGACCGAGTTCGCCCACCACGAGGGCGCGCTGCGGATCGCCGGCGGCGCCATGGAGGGCAAGGAACTGCGCTTCGGGGTCGGCGGCTCGTCGATCTTCGCGGTGACCACCACGCTCACCTCCACCGGCGCCGTCGACTCCTTCCACTCGTCGTACACCGGGTTCGGCGGCGGCATCACGATGCTGGGCATGATGCTGGGGGAGATCGCACCCGGCGGTGTCGGATCCGGGCTCTACGGCATGCTGATCATGGCGGTCATCGCGGTCTTCATCGCGGGGCTCATGGTCGGGCGAACGCCCGAGTACCTCGGTAAGAAGATCGGCCCCCGCGAGATCAAGCCGGCGGCCGTCTACATCCTGATCACTCCGGCACTGGTGCTGGTGTTCACCTCGCTGTCGATGGCCCTGCCGACCCCGCCGAACTCGATGCTCAACCCCGGCGCCCACGGCTTCTCCGAGGTGCTGTACGCCTTCACCTCCGCCGCGAACAACAACGGCTCGGCCTTCGCCGGCCTGAACGCGAACACCGACTGGTTCAACACCACGACCGGGCTCGCGATGCTGCTCGGCCGCTTCCTGCCCATGGTGTTCGTCCTGGCCCTGGCCGGCTCGCTGGCCGGGCAGCAGCCGGTGCCGGCCACCGCGGGCACCCTGCGCACCGAGAAGCCGTTGTTCACCGGCCTGCTGGTCGGCGCGATCCTGATCATCGTCGGTCTCACCTACTTCCCGGCGCTGGCCCTGGGGCCGCTGGCCGAAGGGCTGGCGTGATGACCCGTCCCCTGCAGAAGACCCGCAGCCAGAAGACCCGCAGCCAGAAGACCCGAGGCCAGAAGGCCCGCATTCCCAAGGCCCGCAGCCCCAAGGCTCGTATACAGAAGCACGAGGACTCCATGTCCACAGCCACCGAGAACCGGGCGCCGCACAGCGACGTACCCACCGGCCGGCCGGCCGCCGAGGGCCGGGCCGGCGCGGGGCTCTTCACGCCCGCGCAACTGGTCGCCTCGCTGCCCGAGGCGTTCCGCAAGCTCGATCCGCGGGTGATGGTCAAGTCGCCCGTGGTGTTCGTGGTGTGGATCGGCTCGGTGCTGACCACCGTCTTCTCCTTCACGGACCCGGGGGACCGGTTCGGGTGGACCATCAGTGCCTGGCTCTGGCTGACCGTGCTCTTCGCCAACCTGGCGGAGGCCGTCGCCGAAGGCCGGGGCAAGGCGCAGGCGGACACGCTCCGCAAGGCCAAGACGGACACGGTCGCCCGCCGGGTCGACGGGAGTACCGTCCCCGGCACCGAGTTGCGCGTCGGCGACCTGGTGGTGTGCGAGGCCGGTGACGTCATCCCCGGTGACGGCGACGTCGTCGAAGGCGTCGCCTCGGTCGACGAGTCGGCCATCACCGGCGAGTCGGCGCCGGTCATCCGGGAGTCGGGCGGTGACCGCAGTGCCGTGACCGGCGGGACGAAGGTCCTCTCCGACCGCGTCGTCGTGCGGATCACCACCGAGCCGGGCGAGACCTTCATCGACCGGATGATCAACCTGGTCGAGGGCGCGGCACGGCAGAAGACGCCGAACGAGATCGCGCTGAACGTCCTGCTGGCCTCGCTGACCATCGTCTTCCTGCTGGCCTGCGCCACGCTGACGCCCTTCGCCCACTACGCGGGCACACGGCTGACGCTGGTCGTGCTGGTGGCGCTGCTGGTCTGCCTGATCCCGACCACCATCGGCGCCCTGCTCTCCGCGATCGGCATCGCGGGCATGGACCGCCTGGTCCAGCGCAACGTCCTGGCCATGTCGGGCCGCGCCGTCGAGGCGGCCGGGGACGTCTCCACGCTGCTGCTGGACAAGACCGGCACGATCACGCTGGGCAACCGGCGGGCGGCGGAGTTCGTGCCGGTGCGCGGCACGACGGAGGCCCAGGTCGCGGACGCCGCGCAGCTCTCCTCGCTGGCCGACGAGACGCCCGAGGGCCGCTCGGTCGTCGTCCTCGCCAAGGAGGGGTACGGGCTGCGTGAGCGGCATCAGGGCGAGCTGACCGGCGCCGAATGGATCACGTTCACCGCACAGACCCGCATGTCCGGCGTCGACGTCGACGGCCGGAGGATCCGCAAGGGCGCGGCCGGGTCGGTGATGGCCTGGGTGCGCGAGTGCGGCGGCGAGGTCGCCGAGGAGACGGAGCGGCTGGCCGACGGCATCTCCGTGGCGGGCGGTACACCGCTGCTGGTCGCCGTGGAGGACGGCGACGGTGCCCGCGTCCTCGGGGTGATCCATCTGAAGGACGTCGTCAAGCAGGGCATGCGGGAGCGGTTCGAGGAGCTGCGGCGCATGGGCATCAAGACCGTCATGATCACGGGCGACAACCCGCTGACGGCCAAGGCGATCGCCGACGAGGCGGGTGTCGACGACTTCCTCGCGGAGGCCACGCCCGAGGACAAGATGGCCCTGATCAAGCGGGAGCAGGCGGGCGGCAAGCTCGTCGCGATGACCGGCGACGGCACCAACGACGCGCCCGCGCTCGCGCAGGCCGATGTCGGGGTGGCGATGAACACCGGCACGTCGGCCGCCAAGGAGGCCGGCAACATGGTCGACCTCGACTCCGACCCGACCAAGCTCATCGAGATCGTCGAGATCGGCAAGCAGCTCCTCATCACCCGGGGCGCGCTCACCACGTTCTCCATCGCCAACGACGTCGCCAAGTACTTCGCGATCATCCCGGCGCTGTTCGCGGCGGTCTACCCCGGCCTGGACAAGCTCAACATCATGCGCCTGTCCTCGCCGGACTCCGCGATCCTGTCGGCGGTCGTCTTCAACGCACTGATCATCGTCGCGCTGGTGCCGCTCGCCCTGCGCGGCGTGCGGTACAGGCCGATGAGCGCTGACCGGATGCTCCGGCGCAACCTCGCGGTCTACGGAATCGGAGGGCTGATCTCCCCCTTCATCGGCATAAAGGCCATCGACATGCTCCTGTCCCTCATCCCCGGAATCGGTTGACCGCCATGAACAACTCGGTATCGAACACCGGCCGGTTGCTCGGGGCCGGCCTGCGCGCCCTCCTCGTGCTGACCCTGGTGACCGGCGTCCTCTACCCCCTGGTGGTCACGGGCGTCGCCCAGGCCCTGTTCCACGGCAAGGCGAACGGCTCGCAGGTCTCGGCGGACGGCCGCGTCGTGGGCTCCTCGCTGATCGGGCAGTCGTACCACCTGCCGCTGAAACCCGGTCAGGAGACTCCGGAACCGGACCTCAAGTGGTTCCAGGGCCGCCCCGCCAACGGACTCGGGGAGAACACCGTCAACACCCAGTACCGGCTCATCCTGTCCGGCGCCACCAACCTGGCCGCCGACAACCCGGAACTCGTCGAGCAGGTGAGGGCGGCGCAGGCCGCCGTCATCAAGGACAACTCGGTGCCCGGACACACCGTCGAGCGGTCGGACATCCCCGCCGACGCGGTGACCTCCTCCGGCTCGGGGCTGGACCCGCACATCTCCCCGCGCTACGCCGGCCTGCAGGTTGCCCGGGTCGCCCAGGAGAACGGCCTGCCCGTCGCGGAGGTACGAGGGCTCGTCGACCGGCACACCGAGGGCCGCACCCTCGGCTTCATCGGCGAGCCGCGGGTGAACGTCCTCGAACTGAACATCGGCCTCGAGAGGCTCATGAAGAAGAGCTGAGCGGGATCGCCGGCATCGTACGGCGCGGTACGGGCGGGCGGGAGCCGACGGCACGAGGAGGTCCCGGGGGCCGCCGGCTCCCGCACCGCGCGGCACGGCCGTCGTACCGCATGCCTTGGCATGTCCGCGTGCCTGTCGAGTGTCCGCACGCCCGCACGCCCGCGTGCCCTTCGGTCGCGACGGCCGTGTCAGGGGCACCGCGCAGCAGGCGGCGCCGTGCTCGAGCGGAGCACGAGTTCCGTGCCGAGCTCCACCCGCGGTGAGTCCGGCTGCTCGTCGCGAGCCGGACGGAGCCGTACGGGCGGCGGGGCTTGCATGCCGGCGAGCGGCTGCCGCACGGTCGTCAGGGGCGTGGCCGACCGGCGGACCTCCGGAAGGTCGTCGAAGCCGACGACGCTCCAACGTTCCAGTCCCGCGGCTGTCGACTTCCGGGGACCGGGTGGCCGGGCGGGGGTGGGCGTTCCTGCGCCTGGAACACCGCGCCGTGACCGCGAGGGCACGGTGAACCACGTGGAGTGACCGGCGCCGGACACGCGTCGGGGCCGGTTCGCAGAGGTGTCCGCGGGCCGGCCCCGTGGTTCACCGGGCGCAGTGGTGACACGCCGCCCGGCCCGTGCTCAGGCGGCGGCCGTCAGGCCTGCTCCGACGGGGCGGTGCGGGGCGATGGCCCGACCGTCCGGCAGGAGCTCACCGGTGTCCTCGAAGAGGACGACACCGTTGCACAGCAGGCTCCAGCCCTGCTCCGGGTGGTGCGCCACGAGGCGGGCGGATTCCCGGTCGGCGGAGTCGACTGAGGGGCACGGTGGCTGGTGCTGACACATGAGTGGGGTCTCTCGGTCTGTTGTCGCGGGTGCGTTCGCTGTCTTGGCTGTCTCGCGGCGTGAAGCGTCGTTCATGGCCGCCCCCCGTTGTATTGGTCGGTCCTGACCCAGTGTTGCCCCACGGGCGTCGATCCGCAGGTATTTCGCAGCACCGCTTCTCACAGGTTGATGACGCACCACCCGCGCGGACGGTTCATCTCAACTGCACTGTCATTTCGGGTGGTTCGGCATGGCCGGATGAGGCTAGTCCGCGCGGGTGGGTGAGCGGGGCGGGTCAGGCGGGGGAGCGCAGCAGCCGGGTCGGCGTCACCCGGTGGGTGAGCACGGGCAGCAGTTCGGAGACCCGGTGCGGCCGGTGGGCCGCGATGCCGGGAGGGGCCGGTGCCAGTGGTACCAGCAGGTCGGTGGCCGCGGGGTGTCCGGCGGCGGCGTCCGCGGTGCAGTCGCCGTGCAGCCACAGCGTGAGCATGTACAGCCCGGGAACCGACAGCAGACGCGGCTGGTAGGCCTGGGGGACCGACTCGGCCTGGCGCAGCGCGCGCTCGGTCGAGGCGACGTAGGGGCCCTCGAAGAAGCGTGAAAACGCCCAGCCGTCGGGGGTCAGCATGGTCTCCGCCGCCGCCACCGCACGGTCGCCGCAGCGGATGAGGAACCGCCATCCGGTCAGTCGCGTCGCCGTCACGCCCTCCGCCGTGATCCCGTCCAGGACGTGCACGGGCAGCGGTAGTTCGGGCGTGGCGGGGCCCTGGGCGCCGAGCAGGGAGGGAGTCCGGGCCTCGCGGACCGCGGTGGGAGAGGAGAGGGCGGTGAGGACGGAGCGCAGGGCGGGCGCGGGAGCCGGGGGGACATGCAGGGGCATGATGGGTCGCCTCTCATTCGAAGGCACGGTGGCGCGAGGGCGGAGCGGGGCGGACGACGCTGTCAGCTCACGGGGCTGGGGAGGCAGGGGCCGGGTCCGAGAACCGAGAAGGGGGCGAGGCCTGCCGCGCGTCAGCTCGGCGGCAGGATCCGTCGACCGTGGGCGCCGGTCGTCTGCCTTGTCCGCGGAGTTTATACGACATGTGTTCAGACTGTGTTTCGACTAGCCGATTCCGGCAACCAGTACAAGGTTGCATTCGGTCGTCGATATGCGGGAATCCTCCGGATTTACGACCGGGTGTACGACGATGACCTCGGGGAATGTTCACCAAGCGGTCGGCCAATTGTCGTCGGCGTTTTTCACGAGTTACCGGGCAGGGAGCTGATCGACGTGCCATGCCCGGTGAATGTGCCAGTGGTCACATCGGCACAGAGTAGCGGGTGCCGGGCCGGTCCGGGGACGTTATCGATCGCTTCGGCTGGGCATCATCCCACCTGACCGGCCACCGGCGGCCGGATCTTCGACGCGCCGCTTCTAGAAGG
Source organism: Streptomyces sp. WG7 (assembly GCF_049975785.1). Classification (NCBI taxonomy): domain Bacteria; kingdom Bacillati; phylum Actinomycetota; class Actinomycetes; order Kitasatosporales; family Streptomycetaceae; genus Streptomyces; species Streptomyces sp. WG7. The sequence continues at coordinate 193,946 of NZ_JBNGGE010000008.1, read as the reverse complement.
GACTCTTCCATGGGGGAGAAGGTCGTGGCAGGTCAGTTCGACCTGTCCGATCGCCAGCGCTACCGCGAGAAGCTCCAGCGGTGCCTGACGGGCCTGGAGCGGCTTCTGGCGGAGAAGCGGTTCGATCGCCCGAAGAACCTGATGGGGCTGGAGATCGAATTGAATCTCGTCGGTGCCGACGGGATGCCGAAAATGTTGAATGCGCAAGTCCTCGAACGCATCGCGAGCCGCGACTTCCAAACAGAACTCGCCATGTTCAACCTGGAAGTCAACATTGCCCCACATCGACTGGGTGGCCGGGTATTCGACCGCCTCGCCGAGGAGATCCGTACGGCACTGGCATATGCGGACCGAAAGGCCGGCGAGGTCGACGCGAGCATCGCGATGATCGGGATTCTGCCGACACTGGACCGGGACGACCTGGTCTCCTCCAATCTCTCCGCCGTCGATCGCTATGCCCTGCTCAACGAGCAGATCGTGGCCGCCCGCGGCGAGGACTTCACCCTCGACATCGAGGGGGTCGAGCGCCTGACCTGCACCTCCAAGTCCATCGCCCCCGAGGCCGCCTGTACCTCGGTGCAGTTGCACCTCCAGGTCACCCCGGACCGTTTCGCCGATGTGTGGAACGCGGCCCAGGCGGTCACCGCCGCGCAGATCGCCGTCGGCGCCAACGCGCCCTTCCTGTTCGGCCGCGAGCTGTGGCGCGAGTCGCGCCCCCCGCTGTTCCAGCAGTCCACCGACACCCGCCCGCCCGAGCTCCAGGCCCAGGGCGTCCGACCGCGCACCTGGTTCGGCGAGCGGTGGGTGACCTCGGCGTACGACCTGTTCGAGGAGAACCGGCGCTATTTTCCGGCGCTCCTGCCGATCTGCGACGACGAGGACCCGCTGGAGGTCCTGGACGCGGGCGGCGTGCCCTCGCTCTCCGAACTCGTCCTGCACAACGGCACCGTCTACCGCTGGAACCGCCCCGTCTACGACGTCGCCGACGGTGTCCCGCACCTGCGCGTGGAGAACCGCGTCCTGCCCGCCGGCCCCACCGTCACCGACGTCATGGCCAACGCGGCCTTCTACTACGGCGTCGTCCGCGCGCTCGCCGAGGAACCCCGGCCGGTATGGACCCGGCTGCCGTTCGAGGCCGCCGCCGCCAACTTCGAGGCCGCGTGCCGCCACGGCATCGACGCCCGCTTCGAATGGCCCCGGCGCGGCCGGCTGGGCGGCACCACCGAGGTCGACGCCGCCGTCCTCGTACGCGACGAGCTGCTGCCGCTCGCCGAGGCCGGGCTGGACGCGTGGGGCGTCGAGCCCGCCGACCGGGACCTGTACCTCGGCGTGATCGAGGAGCGGTGCCGGCGCCGGGTCAACGGCGCGTCCTGGCAGGCGGCCACCTTCCACCGGGCGCTGGAGGCCGGCCTGTCCCGGGAGGCCGCGCTGGCCGCCACGACCCGCCGCTACGTCGAGCTCATGCGCGAGGGCCATCCCGTACACCTGTGGCCGGTGGGTCTGCCGGAGCCGGCGCGGCTGGGCTGATCCCCGCCACGACCGCCGGCCCCGCCCCCGCCGCGCACCGCCTCACACTGATCGGGCAAGCTGTGACGTCCCAGCTGGAGGCAGGTGTGCATGGCGGAGGCGGGCCCGGTGGACGATTCGTTCCCTCAGAAGCCAGTTCGTGGCGAGAAGCCGGTCGGTGACGACAAGCCGGTTCGTGGGGAGAGGCCGGTCGGTGGGGAGAGGCCGGTTCGGGAGAGGGCGGTTCGTGGGGAACCGGTTCCTCGGGAGCGGCTCTCGCGACGGACCCTGCGTGACGAGACGCTGCTCGTCCTGGCGCTGTCGCTCGGCGCCAGCGGGGTGTCCGCCCTCATCAGCTTCATCGGCTCGGTCACCCGTCCCGGCGGGCTCAAGGACCAGGCGGCCACCCTCAACGCCTCCGCGGCCCCGGGCCGTCCCTGGCTGGACCTGGCGTGGCAGCTCTTCGGGATCACCACGGCGCTCGTCCCGGTCGCCCTCGTCGCGCACTTCCTGCTGCGGGAGGGGCGGAGCCTGCGCACACTCGGCTTCGACCGCGGCCGTCCGTGGCCGGACCTGGGCCGCGGGGCCGCCGTCGCCGCAGTCATCGGCAGCACCGGCATCGCCTTCTACCTGGCCGCACGGGGCCTCGGCTTCAACCTCACCGTGGTGCCCGAGGCCCTTCCCGACGTGTGGTGGAAGTACCCCGTGCTGATTCTGTCGGCGGTGCAGAACTCCGTCCTGGAGGAGGTCATCGTCGTCGGCTACCTGCTGCGTCGGCTCGACCAGCTCGGCTGGAGTCCCGGCGCGTCACTGGCGGCCAGCTCGGTGCTGCGGGGGTCGTACCACCTCTACCAGGGCATCGGCGGCTTCATCGGCAACATGGTGATGGGCGTGGTGTTCGTGTACCTCTACCGCCGGTGGGGACGCGTGGGTCCGCTGGTGGTGGCGCACTCGCTGCTCGACATCGGGGCCTTCGTGGGCTACGCGCTGCTGGCCGGGAAGGTGGACTGGCTGCCGACGGCGTGAAGGGGAGCGGGCGGCGCGGGCGCCTCTCGCCCACGCCCCCTCCACGGGGTCAGACCAGCAGCTCTCCGTCGATCACCGTCACCGCGTGCCCGCTCAGCAGTGTGCGTTCACCGCGCAGTTCCGTGCGGACGCGGCCGGAGCGGGGCGAGGCCTGCAGCCCGGTGAGGTCGGGGCGGCCGAGGCGCTCGGACCAGTACGGCGCGAGGGCGGTGTGGGCGCTGCCGGTGACCGGGTCCTCGTCGATGCCGACGTTCGGGAAGAAGCAGCGGGAGACGTAGTCGTAGCCACGGGCGGGGTCCTCCGCACGGGCGGTGGCGATGACGCCGCGCGCGGAGTGGGCCGCCAGCGCCTTGTGGTCCGGCGTCAGGCCGTGGACCGTCTTCTCGTCGGAGACCTCGATCAGCAGGTCCCCCACGTCCGGACCGGTGTCGAGGACGGCGCGGGGTTCGGCGCCCAGGGCCTCGGCGACGCCCGCGGGCGGCTCGACCCGGGTGAGCGGCGCGGTCGGGAAGTCCAGGGTGATCGAGCCGTCCTCGCGGGGCGTCGCGACCAGGACGCCGCTGCGGGTGGCGAACCGCACCGGGCCTTCGTGGGCGCCGGTGGTGTGCATGACGTGGGCGGTGGCGAGCGTGGCGTGGCCGCACATCGCGACCTCCGTGGCCGGCGTGAACCAGCGCAGCGCCCAGTCGGCCTCGCCGCCGTCGGGCAGGCGGTGGGCGAACGCGGTCTCGGCGTGGTTGACCTCCAGGGCGACCCGCTGGAGCCGGTCGTCGTCCGGGAAGGCGTCGAGGAGCAGGACCCCGGCGGGATTGCCGGCGAAGGGCCGGTCGGTGAAGGCGTCGACGATTCGGATGCGCATGCTCCGACGCTAGACGCTCCGCGGAGCCGCGGACCAAGGCCAATGCGCGAGTGCTGGACCGGTTTTGTGGCGGGAAGCAGGTGCGGGGCGTGCGGCGGTCCGGTTCACCGGGACGGACCGTCGGTCGGGAGTGAGACGTCCGCCGGGACGGACCGTCGGTCGGGAGTGAGACGTCCGCCGGGACGGACCGTCGGTCGGGAGTGAGGCGTCCGCCGGGCGCGAGCGTGCGGCGGGATCCCGCGAAAGCGCCTGCTCCGTCGGCTCATCGACGAGCCTCGCACCGCCGGCGGCGACAGAGACGTACGACTTCCGGAGCACGGCGCCCCTTCGCAGAGGGCTTGTCAGTCGATGCGTTCCGATATATCGTTGAAGCATCGTGATCGATCAACGACTGGATGGAGTGATGGCGATGCACAGCCACGGATACGAGCGTGGGCACGGCGGACACGGCCGCGGGGAGGGTGGCCCCTTCGGCCACGGCGGCTTCGACGGCCGGCGTGCGGCCTTCGGCCCCTTCGGGCCGGGCGGCCCCGGCGGCGGTCACGGCGGCGGCCCCTTCGGGCCGGGCTTCGGTCATGGAGGGCCCTGGGGCGGCCGGGGACGTGGCGGTCCGAGGGGAAGGGCGCGGCGCGGCGACGTACGGGCGTCGATCCTGGCCCTCCTGAAGGACCGGCCGATGCACGGCTACGAGATGATCCAGGAGATCGCCGAGCGCAGTGGCGGGGCGTGGAAGCCCAGCCCCGGTTCGGTGTACCCCACGCTCCAACTGCTGGAGGACGAGGGGCTGATCGCCAGCGAGAGCGAGGGCGGCAAGAAGCTCTTCGCGCTCACCGAGGCGGGCCGCACCGCGTCCGAGGAGGGTCCGGAGGCGCCCTGGGAAGAGGCCTCGCGGGGCGTCGACTGGGAGGCCCTGAACGACATCCGGCAGGCCGGCTTCGGGCTGATGGAGGCGTTCGGCCAGGTCTGGAAGACCGGCAGCAAGGAACAGCGGGAGAAGGCGCTCGCCGTCATCGGTGACGCCCGCAAGAAGCTGTACCTGATCCTCGCCGACGAGGACTGACCCGGACGGACGGAGTGGCCAGGTGCCCCGCGGAGCGATCCGCGGGGCACCTCCGCGTGCGGGCCTGCTCGGCCGGCCCGCCTCGGACACGTACGGGCAGCCGTGGACGGCGATCGGTGCCGCGGGCGGGCACCCGCTTCACATGCCCCGGTCGGACGCGCGGCGGAACGCCTCGGTCGCCGGGGAGAGCGCGGCAAGGCGGCGCGCGCCCGGGAGGACGAAAGGGCTTGATCTCATCCGTAAGGAGGAGATTCCGGCCGGGTGGGCCCCCTCTGCGCGGGATGCCGAAATGCTCCCCTTCGGGGATGACCCGGTCCCGAGGGACTGATGAGCTAAGGGTGTGCAATCCCGTATCCCCCGGCAGTCGGCCGGCGAGCAAGGCGGCCGGCGCCCGGACGGCACCGACGCCGATGCCCCGTTCCGCGCGGAACTGGCGTCGGTGGTCTCCGGGGCCCGTCGCAGAGCCGTGCGGGACGGAGACCGGCAGATCGACACGGCCCACCTGCTGCACTCCCTCCTGGAGTACGACCCCGAGGCGCGTACCGTCCTCGGCGAGGGGGCGCGGGTCGCCCGGCTCCTCGGCTACCTCGTGCAGCGCAGCATCGGCTACGGCCTGCGCTGGCAGGCCGCCGTCGAGGACTCCGGCGCCGTACCCGTGGTGACCGGTGCCGCAGGGTTCTCGCCGCTGGCCGCCGCGGCCATGGAAGCCGCCCGCGCACGCGCCGAACGGCGCGGGGCGGCCGGGGCCTGCGGCGTCGACCTGCTCGCCGCCCTCGTCGCAGACCCGCAGGCGCGTGCCGTCGAGGTACTCGCCCGTGCCGCCGTCGAGCCACAGGCCGTACTCGCCCGGGTGGACGACCACTTCGAGGCGACGGCCTGAGCCCGCCCCGGCTCGCCCTCGGTCGTGCCGTGGTCGTGTCCAGTCGGCGAGACAGGGGTCATTGGAGGTGACGGTCATGTCGTCCCCTGTCATCATGTGCCGGTGCATACGTCTGACAGCGCTCGCGGCAGCCGCGGAAAGGGCGCCGGGCTCGGCCTGGCGCTCGCGTCCGCGGTCGCCTTCGGAGGTTCCGGGGTCGCGGCGAAGCCGCTGATCGAGGCGGGACTCGACCCGCTCCACGTGGTCTGGCTGCGCGTGGCCGGCGCGGCCCTGGTGATGCTGCCGCTCGCCGTGCGCCACCGCGCCCTGCTGCGCCGCCGCCCCGGGCTGCTCGCCGGGTTCGGGCTGCTCGCCGTGGCCGGTGTGCAGGCCTGCTACTTCGCCGCCATCTCCCGTATCCCCGTGGGCGTCGCCCTGCTCGTCGAGTACCTGGCACCCGCCCTCGTCCTGGGCTGGGTGCGGTTCGTGCAACGACGGCCCGTGACGCGGGCCGCGGCGCTCGGTGTCGTCCTCGCGGTCGGCGGGCTCGCCTGCGTGGTGGAGGTCTGGTCGGGGCTGCGTTTCGACGCCGTCGGACTGCTGCTCGCGCTCGGCGCGGCCTGCTGCCAGGTCGGCTACTTCGTCCTGTCCGACCAGGGCAGTGACGCCGGTGACGAGGCGCCCGACCCGCTCGGCGTCATCGCCTACGGCCTGCTCGTCGGGGCCGCCGTGCTCACCGTCGTCGCCCGCCCCTGGTCGATGGACTGGTCCCTGCTCACCCACACCGTCCCGATGGACGGCACACCCGTCGCCGCCGCCCTGCTGCTGGCCTGGATCGTGTTCATCGCCACGGTCCTCGCCTACGTCACCGGCATCGTCGCCGTGCGCCGCCTCTCACCGCAGGTCGCGGGCGTCGTGGCGTGCCTCGAAGCGGTCATCGCGACCGTCCTGGCCTGGGTGCTGCTCGGCGAACACCTGTCGCCCCCGCAGATCATCGGCGGCGTCGTGGTCCTGGTGGGCGCCTTCATCGCCCAGTCGTCGACGCCCGCGAAAGGCTCCCCGGACCCCGTGGCGGGCGGCGGAGGGGAAAGGGAGTTGTCCAGCCGGGAAACGGCGGCCTAAGGTGCTGATCATGCATTCCGACGCACTCGTCCTCCCGCCTCCGGCCGCCTGAGGCGGGCCCCTGTGACCAGCCCGGCGCGCTGTCGCCGGGCCGGACGGTGCTGCCCGCAGACGCAGTCCTCGCGCCTCCGGTCCTTCCGGGGCCGCTTCGAACTCCCGCGCCCCGTGCGCGTCTGCGGAGAGAACTCGTGTCGAATGCCGTGTCGAATGCCGTCTCCGGCCTGCCCGTCGGGCGTGGCCTCCTCTATCTGATCGTCGCCGGTGCCGCCTGGGGCACCGCCGGTGCCGCCGCCTCGCTGGTCTACCGGGCCAGCGACATGGGGCCCGTCGCCCTGTCGTTCTGGCGGTGCGCGGCCGGGCTCGTGCTGCTGCTCGCCGTCCATCCGCTGCGCCCGCGGGCGCGCACGGCCGTACGCGAGCCGTTCGCCCGCAAGGCGCTGCGGGCCGTCGTCACCGGCCTCGGACTCGCGGTGTTCCAGACCGCCTACTTCGCCGCGGTGCAGTCCACCGGGCTGGCCGTGGCCACCGTCGTCACGCTCGGCGCGGGCCCGGTGCTGATCGCGCTCGGCGCGCGCCTCGCCCTCGGGGAGCACCTGGGCCGGGGCGGGGCCGCCGCCGTGGTCGGTGCGCTCGCGGGACTCGTGGTGCTCGTCCTCGGCGGCGGAAGTACGACCGTCCGTCCGTCGGGCGTGCTCCTCGCACTGCTGTCCGCCGCCGGGTACTCCGTGATGACGCTGCTCACCCGCTGGTGGGGACGGGACGGCGGGGCGGACGGCGCCAGTACGTCCGTCGGGGCGTTCGCCGTCACCAGTCTCTGCCTGCTGCCGTTCGCCCTCGCCGAGGGCCTGGTGCCGCACACCGCCGAACCGGTCCGGCTCCTGTGGCTCCTGGCGTACGTCGCCGCCGTCCCGACCGCCCTCGCCTACGGGCTCTACTTCGCCGGCGCGGCCGTCGTCCGGTCCGCCACCGTCTCCGTGGTCATGCTGCTGGAGCCGGTCAGCGCGGCGGTCCTCGCCGTCCTGCTCCTCGGGGAGCACCTCACGGTGGCGACGCTCGCCGGCACCCTGCTGATGCTCGGCTCGGTCGCGGGGCTCGCGGTGGCGGAGACCCGGGAGGCGCGGACGCGGTCGGCGCCGGCGTGACGGCGGGGGCCTCTCGGCGGGAGAGGCCCCTTTTCCGGCAGGGGCGGGACCGTCAGCCGCCCCTGCCGGCGAATCCGTCGCAAGGTCGCCGACCGGAGCGACCGCCACAGCGGCACGCCCCTTGCGCACTGCTCTGCCGGGACACGCGCCGGGCACGCGCCAGGGCGCGAGCCGGGACGCGAGCCGGGACATGCGCTCAGATCGCGGGCCCCGGGGCACTCTCCTGGCCGCCGTCGGACGGATTCGCCGACGTCACAGGGCCGACAGGTAGTCGGGCACGCCGGTGCCGGAGGCCAGGTCCGGGTCGGCGACCGGGGCGTCGTAGCCCTTGCGCAGCGGGACGAGGCCGGCCCAGTGGGGGAGGGCGAGGTCCTCGGGCTCGTCGTTCACACCGCCGGTGCGGAGCTTGGCGGAGACCTCGTTCAGATCGAGGCGGATCACGGCGGTGGCGGCCAGCTCCTTCTTGTTGGCCGGCCGGGAGTCGCGGGAGCGGCCGGGGACGACGTGGTCGACCAGGGCGTCCAGGGCCGTGCGCCTCTCCTCCGGGTCCGTCACCTCGTACGCGGTGCCGTGCACCACCACCGACCGGTAGTTGATCGAGTGGTGGAACGCCGAGCGGGCCAGCACCAGCGCGTCCACGTGCGTCACCGTCAGGCACACCGGCAGCCCCGGGTCGGCCGCGCCCGTCATCCGCAGGGGGCGCGAGCCCGTCGAGCCGTGTACGTAGAGCCGCTCGCCGACCCGGCCGTAGAGCGTCGGCAGCACCACCGGGGCGCCGTCGCGGACGAAACCGAGATGGCAGACGTACCCCTCGTCGAGTATCGAGTGCACCAGTTCCTTGTCGTAGGAGGCCCGGTCGGGGGAACGGGTGGGGACGGTGCGGTCGGTGGGCGGGTAGGCGGTGCCGGGCTGCGACGGCGTGTGCGTCTCCGTGGTCCCCTGCATGGCGCTCTCCATTGCACTAGTGCATAATTGTCTTTGTGCTAGGAGAGTATCGGATCACAGGGCGGGGCGCAGCGGAGATTTCCGCGAGCGTCGAGCGTGCGGTGGGTTCCGGGGAGCTGGAGCCGGGGCAGCCACTGCCGCCGATGCGGGAGTTGGCCGAACGGCTGGGCGTGAACCCGAACACGGTCGCCGCCGCCTATCGCACCTTGCGTGAGCGCGGGGTCATCGAGACGGCCGGGCGCCGGGGCAGCCGGGTGCGCGCGAAGCCGGCCACCACCGGGCGCGAATTCATCAGGGTCGAGGTGCCGGAGGGCGTGCGCGACGTGTCCGCGGGCAACCCGGACCCCGGGCTGCTGCCCGCGCTGGGACCGGTGTTCGCCGCGGCGGCCGAGCAGGGCGACCGGGAACCGGTTCTGTACGGGGACGACCCGGTGGAGCCGGACCTGGTGCGCCGCGCGCGGGCCGAACTCGACGCCGACGGGGTGCCGGACGGGCCCGTGGCCGTCACGTCAGGGTCGCTGGACGCCATGGAGCGGGTCCTGACGACCCACCTCAGGCCGGGCGACGCCGTCGCCGTCGAGGACCCGGGCTGGGGCAGCCTCCTCGACCTCGTCCCCGCGCTCGGCCTGCGCACGGTCGCCGTCGGCGTCGACGACGAGGGGCCACTGCCCGACGACGTACGCAGGGTCCTCGAGGGCGGCGCCCGCGCCCTGGTCGTCACGGACCGCGCGCAGAACCCGACCGGCGCCGCGGTGAGTGCCACGCGCGCGTGTGCCCTGCGGTCCGTGCTGCGCGACCACCCTCGGACGCTGCTGATCGAGGACGACCACGGTCACCGCATCGTCGACCTGCCCCTGCATCCGCTCGCCGGTACCACGCACAGTTGGGCCTTTGTCCGCTCGGCCGCCAAGGCGTGCGGCCCCGACCTGCGCCTCGCCGTCCTCACCGGGGACGCCGTCACGCTCGACCGGGTCCGCGGGCGGCAGCGGCTGGGCCCCGGCTGGGTCAGCCGTATCACCCAGCGGGCGGTGGCCCGGCTGTGGGCGGACGGCGCGGTGGACGCGCACGCGGTGGCGGCGGAGTACGGGCGGCGCCGCGACCGGCTCCTCGGCGCCCTCGCCGAACGCGGGGTCGCCGCGCACGGACGCAGCGGCATGAACGTGTGGATCCCGGTGCCGGACGAGACGGGCGCGGTTGCCCGGCTGCTGCACGCCGGCTGGGCCGTGGCGCCGGGCGCACGCTTCCGCGTGAGCGCCCCGCCCGGCATCCGGATCACGGTCTCGACGCTGACGGAGGGCGACATCGGGCCTCTCGCGGACGCGGTCGCGGCTGCGGTCGGGCCAGGGGTGGGAGCGGGGCCGGGGCAGCTCCGGAACTATGTATGACGTGCGCGTTCCACCCGGCTGCGCCGCCTCGTTCCGGGCTGCGCCGCCTCGTTCCGGCTGCGCCGGCTCGTTCCGGGCGGCGGCGCGGAGGACGGGCCCGGGTAGGGCCTTTGGGGTGTGCGGCCGGCCGCCGGGCGGGTGGTGGTTCGCCCGTACACGCCGCTCGCGGGCGGGCGGCCGCGACAGGTGATCGGGCGCCGACCGGGCTTCGGTGGTTGGGGTTGGGCCGGGTTCTGGTGGTGGCTGGAGGTGGTGGCTGAGGTGGTGGCTGGGGCTCGGCCGGTTCCGGTGGCGGCTGGAGCCGGTGGCTGGACTTCGGCCGGGTCCCGGTGGTCGCCGGGGGCGTGCGGGTGGTTCGTTCGGTGCTGTGCGGCCCGCGCGGCCGGCCGGGGCGGCGTGGTGGCCTTCCCCGGAGTCGGCTGCGGTCGTCGGCCAGCGGGACGTGCCGGTTCGCCGGTTGGGCCGGCGGCGGTCGCGGGAGGTGCCGGGGGTCTGCCGGCCGCCCACGACGGTCCGGTCGGCGCGGGCCGCGGGGCCGGTCCGGGGCCGTGCCGAACCCGGTGCGCGCGACGGGCCGGCCGCCCGGGGCCGCCCGCCTACGCCGTCGCCTTCTCACGCACTCGCGACCGGCGCGTCCGCTCCTCCGCCGTGCCGTCATCGCCGGCCGAGCGGGCCGAGTCGACTGTGTCGGCCGGGCCGCCTGTGCCGTCCGTGGTCTCCGTGTCGGCCGTGCCGCCTGTGCCGGTCGTGGCATCCGTGCCTGCCGCGGCGCCAGTGCCGTCGGTGGCGCTCGTGCCCACCGTGACGTTCATGGCGTCGTTCCGGGCTGTGCCGCCCGTGCCGCCCGTGCCGCCCGTGCCGCTCGTGGTGGACTTCGGCCGTGCCTGTGTCAGCGCCGCGCCCGCGAGGACGATCAGCGCGCCGACCGGTGTCGACCAGGACAGCGACTCGCCGAGCAGCGCGACGCCCGCGGCCGTGGCGATGACCGGGGTGAAGTAGGTGACCATCTGGGCCGTCGTCGGGCCGACCTCGGCGACCAGGTCGTACTGGATCAGGAAGGCGAGCCCGGTGCCGAGGACGCCCAGCGCCACGACAGCCAGGAGCGGGAGCACCGGAAAGCTGCTCGGCACCGAAGTGAAGAGCGGTGTCACGACGGCCAGTTGCAGCGTGGCCAGGAGCAGCTGGGCGCCGGTCAGGGAGAGGTGGGAGTGGCTGGAGCCGGCCAGTGTGCGGCGGACGTAGATCCAGCCGATCGGATAGCTGAGCGAGGCCAGCAGGGCCAGCGCCGTGCCCGTGACGTCCAGGCCGTGGAAGCCCTGCCAGACGCCCAGGACCGTCAGGACGCCGAGGAAGCCGATGCCGAGGCCTGCCACCCGCCGCCGCGTCGGCCGGTCCTCGGAGAGGGCGACCAGCGACAGGGCCATGCCCCACAGTGGCGAGGTCGCGTTGCAGATGCCCGCGAGCGACGACGGGATCGTCAGCTCCGAGAAGGCGAACAGGGAGAACGGCAACGCGTTGAGCAGGAACCCGGCGACCGTCAGATGCACCCAGGTCCGCGCCCCGCGCGGCAGTCGCTCACGCTTCACCGCCATCGCCACGGCGACGACCGCCGTGCCGAACACCAACCGCCCCAGTGTGACCTGGAACGGGGCGAAACTCTCGGTGCCCACCTTCATGAAGAGGAAGCTGAAACCCCAGACGAGGGAGAGGAGTCCGAAGCGCAGCCGCCAGTCGAGGGCGCGGAGGGACGGGGAGGTGGTGTCGCTACTGCTCATGGAGGCAACGATGGTGCAGCCATCCTTGTAGCACAATCGAGATTTCGCACCGGATATCTCGTAGCATCACTTACATGTTGAACCTGGAGCGCCTGCGTACCCTCGACGCCCTCGCCCGGCACGGATCGGTGAGCGGTGCCGCCGCCGGCCTGCACATCACCACCTCGGCCGTCTCCCAGCAGATGGCCAAGCTGGAGCGCGAGGCCGGCCAGCAGCTGCTGGCCAAGAACGGACGGGGTGTACGGCTCACGGACGCGGGCCGGCTGCTCGCCGAGCACGCGGCCCGCATCCTCTCCCAGGTCGAACTCGCCCAGGCCGACCTGGAGGCGCAACGCGGGCAGGTGGCGGGCGAACTGAGGCTGTCGGCGTTCCCGACGGCCGCCCGCGGACTCTTCCCCGCGGCACTGGCCACCCTGCGCGCCGGGTACCCCGCGCTGCGCATCCGCTCCTGCGAGCTGGAGCCGGAGCGCGGCGTCAACGGTGTGGTGCGCGGCGACCTCGACCTGGCCGTCGTACTCGACTGGTACAACAAGCCGATGCCGCTGCCCGACGGCCTGGTCAAGGCGCCGCTCCTGGACGATCCCGCCGGCGTGGCCCTGCCGGTCGGCCACCGGCTCGCGGGCCGGGGCGAGGTGGACCTCGCGGAGTTCGCCGAGGACGAGTGGATCACGTGGGGAGAGGGCGAGTTCTGTCACGAATGGCTGATGTTCACGCTGCGCTCGAAGGGCATCGAGCCGGTCATCGGCCATCGCGCCGCCGAGACCCACACCCAGCTCGGGCTGGTCGCCGCGGGACTCGGTGTGTGCATCGCCCCGCTGCTCGGACGCCATCCGATGCCCGAGGGGGTCGTCACCGCGCCACTGAAGCAGCGGGTGCGCCGGCACGTGTACGTCGTCTGGCGCGCGGACGCCGACCGCCGCCCGTCGATCCGGGCGGCGGTGGAGGCGTTGCGGACCACGGCGAGGGAGGTGGCGGAGGCGGGGCAGACGGGGTGAGCCGATCACCCCGACGCCAGTGTGCGAAGGCCTGGGAGACGGCCTTCCCGGGGGTCAGACGCAGACGGGCGTGCCGGCCGTCGTGCGTCATCTCCTCCGGACCGGAGTTCCTGCGGACGAATAGCCTCCTCGGGACGGCGAGTTCGGCACACAGCCCGCCGGTGCGCGGCGCCTCGCCCACGAACCGCTCGCCGGGCGTCGTCATGATCTTCCGGCCCCGGTGCTGCGGCACCGTCATCCGGCCAGCTGGATCGAGTCCCCGCTGACCGTGATCTGCACGGCGGGCAGCGGCTTGGTCGCCGGACCGCTCTGCACGCTGCCGTCGGTGATCGAGAAGTTGCTGTTGTGGCAGGGACAGTTGATGACACCGTCGGACACGCTCTTCACCGCGCACCCCTGATGGGTGCATGTGGCGGAGAACGCCTTGAACTCGCCCGCCGAGGGCTGCGTGACCACCACCTTCCGGTCGGCGAAGACCTTGCCGCCGCCTTCGGGGATGTCGGCGGTCGCCGCGAGGGCGGCTTCGGCGTTCGCGCCACCTCCGGAACCGCCGCCGTCCGCCTCCTCGGAGGCGGGAGCCGAGGGAGCGGCGCCGGTGCCGTCCGAAGCGTCGTCGTCCGAGCCGCCGCACGCGGTCAGCGCGACGGCGAGCCCCGCCGCTCCGGCCGCCGCCACGACGGTACGACGGGCCGGTCCTGCGGGGTGAAACGATGCGCTGGTCATGCTGGGGTTCCCTTCCGGGGTGGATGCGTGATGATCTGCCGAGAGGTACGGCCCCGGGACACATGCTGTTCAGACCGTGCCGAGATGCTGTCGCGCCGGCGGTCGGGCGGGCGTAAAACAAGGCTGTCGTTCGGCTGTCGGCGGGGGTGCGTCCCTGGTGGCGGCCGTACCCGTCAATCTCGGCGGGGCACTGCGGATGAGGTCGCGGTCGTGGCGGTGGGTCGGCTCCCGGGGCGCCCGTGGGATGCGGGGCGGGGGGTGAGGACCGGGTCACGCGCGTCGGTCTCGCCTCAGGCTGAAGCGCGGTCCCGCAGCCCGTAGAAGCGGATCGGCGAGTTCGGCCGGAAACCGATGCGCGGGTACACGGGTGCCCCGGCCTCCGTCGCGTGCAGGGTGGCACGGGTCAGACCCGTGGCCCGCCCGCCCTCGTGCAGCGCCTTCCTGGTGACGGCTTCGCCGTAGCCCCGCCGCTGCCACTCGGGGTCCGTGGCGACGAGCGCGACGAAGAGACGGCCCTCGGCCGCCACCGCTGCGGCGCAGGCGACCGGGACACCGTCGCGCAGGCCGAGATAGGCGTGCACGTCGTTCTTCCAGAGCGCGGAGCCGGCGAGCCCGTCGCGGCCCTCGTCCAGGTCGAAGCCGTAGGCACGCGAGTTGAGATCCGCGTAGGCGGTCAGCTGGTCGTCGGAGCGGACGCGCACGAACGTCAGGTCGGGATGGACCGGATCGGGGACGGGAAGCAGGTCCCCGGCCATGCCGGTGCCGGGGAAGGCGAGCCGGAGCCCCGCCCGCCCGGCCGCGTCGTCCAGGACCGCCCGCGCCCCGTCGTCCAGGAGGTCCTCGAAGAGCCAGAGGAAACCGGGACGCCGCTTGGCGCGCATGATGTCCGCGGCCTCGGCCAGGCGCCGTTCCACGAGTTGCGCGTCGGCCTTCACGTCGGTCAGCGTGACGCAGTTCCAGAAGGCGAAACGGCAGTCCGCCCAGCGGACCGCGATGCCCGGGAGGTCACGCACGTCGGCATCCGGGGCACGGTCGAGGACCATGGCCCGCCAGACCGTGGCGAGTTGCTCCACCGATTCGATCGAGTCCGCGAGATCTTTCACCGAAACTCCTCAAACGTCGCGTGCGCTGAATGCCGTCGGAGGAGTCAACGAGCGGGAGGGGCCGGAAGGTTCACCCGTCCGCGCGCCGCCGGTGGGCGGCGCGCGGACGGACCGTGGTGTGCGATGTGTCAGACGCGGTGGCCGGTCAGGCCCAGCAGCCGTTCACGGTGGCGGCGAGGCCGTCCATGGCGTCCTTGATGTCGCTCGGGGCGGCCGACGAGTTGTTCTCGATGAAGGAGAAGATCCGCCACTCGCCGTCCTCGGTCCGCGTGACACCGCTCAGGGCGATGGCCCCGGTGAGCGTGCCGGTCTTCGCCTGCACCTTGCCGACGGCGCACTGCGAGTTGGCGTCGTCGAAGCGACCCCACTCCGGGCCGAGGCTGGAACCGGCCTCGCCGGCGACCGGCAGACCGTCCAGGATCGAGCTCAGGGCGGGGGACTCCGTGATCGCGTCGAGGAGCTGCGCGAGGGTCGCGGCCGGGATGCGGTCGGCACGGGAGAGCCCGCTGCCGTCGTACATCTCGAAGTTGTCGAGCGAGATCCCGTACGAGCTCAGCACCTGGCGGACGAGCTCGGTGCCGCTCTCGAAGGTGGCCGGCTTGCCCAGCTCCACGGCGGACATCCGCAGCAGGGTCTCGGCGATGTTGTTGTCGCTCGTCTTGAGCATCTGCTTGACGATGGCCGACAGCGGCGCAGACTTGTGCTGCGCCACGGGCACGTCGGACCGCTTGGCCGTCGCGCGGCTGACGTCGCCGTCGACGGTGATGCCCTGCGCGGCGAGCTGCTCGGCGAAGACGTTGCCGGCGTTGATCGACGTGTCGTGCACGGCGGCGCCGTCGACGACGAGGGAACGGACCGGCGTGACCTCGGTGGGGTAGTAGCCCTCGTTCCAGCCCTTGGCGAGGCTCGGAGCGGCGAACAGGCTGTCGTCCACGCGGACCTTGACGCCGGACAGACCCGCGGCCTTGAGACCGTCGGCGGCCGTCCTGGCCAGCTCGGCGACGTCGTCGCTGGTGAGGGTGCGGTCACCGCCGCCGACGAGGGTGAGGGTGCCGTCGCCGTACACGACCTTCGTGGTGAACTCGTGGTTCGCGCCCAGCAGCGTCAGCGCGGTGGTCGCCGTGGCGAGCTTGGCGTTGGAAGCCGGCATGAGCGTGGTGGAGCCGTTGTGGTCCCAGAGGGCGGTGTCCGAGTCGGCGTCGAGCACCACGCCGCTGACCTCGGAGCCCAGACGCTCGTCGGCGACGCGCTCGTTGAGGTTCTTGACCAACCGGGCGTCGTCGGCGTCGAGGCCGTCGACCGAGATGCCCTGCGCCGTCGTGGTGCTGTCGTCGGCGGCGAAGGCCGAGGTACCGGCCAGCGTGGCGGAGGCCACGGGCACGGCCATCGCGAGCACGAGGGCGCGTCGCGCGCCGATGCGGCTCACTCTTGCCCTGCGGTGCCGACGGCGTCCGCCCGGGGCGAAAGTGTTGGTGGGGGTTTCGTCCGGCGTACCAGTCATAAAGTGAAATCCAAAGATCGATTACTTCGTTCTGTGGGGTGGAACGATGGGCACGCTACCAGCCGTCAGTTGGACGGCAGGATCGGAAATTGATGGCGCGTGAACGACTCGTGACGGTTCATGACCGTCTCGTGACGGGTGCGGCCTGGGCGTCAGGGGGAGGGCGCCCGCGACGGGCTGTTGAGGTGGTTTCTGACGGCCAGTGAATTACGAAACCCATTTCCGTGCGTCTTTGTGAAGGAGTCCTTTCGGTGTCGTACGGGCATCTCCCCTGCCCTTTCATGCACCGGAAAGGGACCTTCGGGTAATCCGTGCCGGCGCCGGGCCGGAGACGCGGGTCGGGAACCGAATGCGGGTGAGCGGCGTCCGCGGCCATTGCGCGAATCTCGGCGTAGGAGTGCGCGCGGCCACCATGGGCGCCACCGTCTCCGTACGACGCGGACGTCGGGCCGCAGGGCACCCGGCGACCATGTCCGGCGCTCACCGCCCGTGCCTCGGCGCACAGCCGCCGGGCACCCGTAGCGGGTGCCCGGCGGCTGTCGGTCACCGGTCGTGCGGGTGCGTCACCGGCCCGGCGTCACCATGTGCCCGGCTCCGCGTACCAGGAGCGCTGCGGGTTCTCGAACGTGCCGTCCTCCCGGGAGGGGAAGGTGAACGCCCGGGTGGCGCCGAACCCGTAGTTGTACATGATCAGGACGTCGGCCCGGCCGTCGCCGTCGGCGTCACCGGAGAGCGGCATCCCCGAGCTGCCGGCGTCCCAGACATCCGGCTGGGTCTTCCAGCCCGCCAGGGGATCACCGAAGCCGCCGTCCGCCTGTGCCGTGAAGGTGTGCAGCGCGGTCACAGCGTCGTCGTGCCGGTACATCACCGCGGCGTCGGCGCGCTCGTCACCGTTGTAGTCGCCGCTCGTCAGCTCGACACGATCGAGATCCCAGCTTCCCGTCTGCACGTTCCACGACTTGAACGGCTGGCCCAGGGTGCCGTCGGGCTCGGCGACGAACGTCAACAGGGCGGCGGCGCCCGCGCCGTAGTTGTAGAACGCGATCAGGTCGGCCCGGCCGTCGCCGTTGGCGTCGCCCATCGTGTAGTGGGCGTTCTTGGCCCACCAGTTCCCGTCACCGGAGTTGAAGCCGCGCACGGGCATGTCGAATCCGCCGTCGGCACGGCCGAGGAACTTGTGCAGGCCCATCTGGGCGTTGCCGTAGTCGTAGACGGTGGTCAGGTCGGCCCGGCCGTCGCCGTTCACGTCGCCCGCCTGGACCGAGATCACCCGCTCCATGTCCCAGCTGTTCGGCGGCAGGACCGCGCTCTTGAGCAGCTCGAGCCCGCCGTCCTTCTGCGTGACGAACGTCCACATGGCGGCCGACCCGTCCGCGTAGCCGTAGAACGCGATGACGTCGGTGAGCCTGTCACCGTTGACGTCGCCGGCCGTCCACTTGGCGCGGGCGGCGTCGAAGGTGGCCCGGTTGCTCGTCCAGACCTCCTTCGGGGGACGCACACCGCCGTCGGTGTCGGCGGTCAGGACGTGGATGCCGGTCGACGAGTTCCCGTAGTCGTAGACCGTGATCATGTCGGTGCGGCCGTCACCGTTCACGTCACCGGCGAGATCCGTCCGCAGGTGCGCGGTGAGGTCGTCCGGCTTGTGCTGGGTGGTCGTGCCGCTCGTGCGGTTCCAGCGGACGTAGCCGTTCTCGAAGTCGGTTCGGATACCGCCGGTCACCTGGTATTCCCCGGACGTGGGGAAGCCCAGCCAGCTGTTCTCCGACTTCAGCTCGGTCCACTTGCGCATGATGGCGTTGTGGACGGGCCAGGCACCGGTCGCCTTGCTCCAGTAGATCGCCGTGCTGTGCGTTTCCTCGTCCCGGAACCGGAACCGCTGGTACGCGCCCGCCTTGGGCGTGGTGGCCTTCTCGCCCTCCATCGGATACCCGACGTGCTGCGGGCCGCCCAGTGCGAGGTACCGGGTGTAGACGGCGCCCTGCACCTCGTGGGCGCCGGTGCCGGAGGAGTAGTAGACGGCGCTGCCCTTGCCGGACTTGCTGAAGGTGCTGAAGTAACCGACGCCGTCGCTGGTGCGGCGCTCGTCGGCGGTCGGGTAGCCGAGGACTCCGCCCTCGCGGCCCAGCTCGGTCCACCTGGCCCAGATCGCGCCGCGCACCTCCCACGCGCCGGTGTCCGGGCTCCAGTAGACGGACCGGTTGTCGACGGTGGTGCCGGGTGCCCGGAAGTGCGCGTACCGGCCGGCCTTGTCGGGAGCGGTGACGACGTCGGTGCTCGGGTATCCGAAGCCGGCCGGGCCGCCCAGCGCCTTGTACTTGGCGAGAATCGGGCCGCACAGGGTGCGCTTGCCGGTGGCCTTCGACTCGAAGGTCTCACAGGTGGCCCACGGGGTACCGCCGGTCACCAGCGGGCGGGCGGGTCCGAAGGCGGAGCCGTCGGCGAGCGCCCGGCCGGGGAACTCGACCGCGCTGCCCACCCCGTCCCGGGACCAGAGGTCCGGGAACCCGTCGCCCTCGAAGTCGCCGTCCGTGGCGAGGTGCGGGTGGGCGGAGCCGGTGAAGCCGCTGCCGATGGACGTGGCGCGCGCGGCGGGGTCGGCGTACACGCTCAGGTCGGCCGCGGTGACGTCGTCCTGTACCGGGTTCTGACGGCTGGTGTACTGGTGGATCTTTCCGCTGTCGACGTCGCGGGCCCACAGCTCGGGCAGGCCGTCGGCGTTGAGGTCGCCGGGGGCGAGGAGCGTCATGTTCTGCCAGTCGGCGTTGCCGAGGGACACCGGCTCGACCTCGTCGATGAGCGGGCTGCCCTGACTGCCCAGGTAGAGCCAGAGCTCGGCGCCCGCCTTGACGAGCAGGTCGGGCGCGTCGTCGGCGTCGACCCGGCCGTCGGCGTTGTCGTCGTTGACGCTGCCGATCGACAGCACCTGGTCGGCGTTCCCCCAGTGGTTGGCGTCCTCGACGGCGACCTCCAGCGGCCAGCGGCCGGTGTCCGCGCCCCCGAGCTCGCCGTCGCCGCGGTTCGTGTAGACCCACAGCTCCTTGACGCCCGGGTCCTCCAGGCCCGGCCGCAGGGCGACGAGGTCCTCGTAGTAGTCCTCGTTCCAGCTGCCGCGGTGGGTGAGCACCGCGGTGCCGAAGGACTCCTCGTCGGCCTGGCGGCCCACGCCGAACTTGCCGTTGCCCTGGCCCGGGTGGATCCACAGGGCGCCGCTGCCGGGGTCGACGGTCCACATGTCGACGGTGGTGTCGCCGTTGAGGTCACCGGGCCTGTCCCGCTCCGGGGCGCGCGTCGGGTAGAAGAGGTACGTCTTGAGGTCGGAACGGTTGCCCGCGGCGTCGAGGCTGCGGACGTACAGGTACTGCGGGCCGGCGTTCAGCGGTGTGTAGGTCACCGGCTCCTTGGCGGGTCCTCCGGCCCTGGTGGCGTCGACGAACCGTTCACGGGTGTCGGAGTCGGTCCACCAGACGTACCGGGTGACGTCGGCCACGCCTTCCGCGGTGAACTGGAACTTCCCGGCCGTGCGGGCCGGGTTGCCGTCCTTCTCCGCGGGAAACTCGGCCGAGGCCACGCCGGGCAGCTTCGAGGGCCGGGTCTTGTCGAAGGTGAAGCCGCACCGGCCGGCCCAGGGGCTGTTGGCGGTGCCGTCACTGGCTCTCACGTCCCACCAGTACGTGCCGGACGCGAGGCCCTCGGTGGGGATGCGCAGACTGGCGACCGAGCCACGGCTCGCCTTGACCTTGGCGGTCTTGGGTGAGGAGGCGCCGTTCGGCGCGTAGTGGAACTCGGCGACGAGGTTGTTGTCCTCGGCGTCGTTCACCTTCGCACGCAGAGTGATGTAGTCGGTGGTGCCGAACGTGCCGCCGGTGCAGGGCACGGACGGGTCGGTGGACCGGTTGCTCGGCTTGGAGGGAATCGTGTTCAGGTACGTCGACACACGCACCGAGTGCGGGTCGAACTTCCGCCACGAGACGTCGGCTTCGGAGCTCTTCGCCGACATGACGAAGGCCCACGAGCCCCACTTCTCCTTGGCCGCCTTGCTGATCGCGCCGGTCACGTCGAATTCGACGAGTCCCGCCTTGTCCGCGGGGCAGTTGCGGCCACCGAAGGATTCACCGGAGGAATCCACCAGAGTGCCCCACCTGGGTTGCCTGTTCCAAGTGATGTTGGTGGGAAGGGTCTTACCGATCGTACGGACCTGAACGGCCCCCGACTTGCAGGACCAGGAACCGGCGTGGGTCTGCTTGATCCGGAGTGTCGAACGAATGATCTGCTTTCCCCAGGTGTTCGACGTGGAGACCCGGAAGTAGGTGTTCGCCCGGACCGTTCCGCCGCGCTGGGTGTCGTTGGCGACACCGACCCGCGCGAAATCGGAGATCGTTCCGCCGTTCCAGTAGACGGTGTCGTCGGAGTTGGCGTAACCGGTGTGCTTGTACGCGATGGACCAGGCGTTCTTCCAGGCGTCCTTCGCCCACACGGGGTCGATGACGACGGGGAACACGGTGTCCGGGTCGTCCAGGAGCCGCTGGTCCGGGCGCAGGGTCAGCGCACGGTCCGTCAGTTCGACGCCGATGCCCGCCTGCCGGGAACCCTCGGTCGCGCCGGTCAGCGTCTCGGCGAGGGGGCGCGGCGCCGAGCCGGCGTGCGTGGCCGCCGGCGCCTGGCTCGCCGCACGGACCACGGACGCGGAGCGTGCCGCACCGGCCTTCGCGGGTTCCTTCGCCGCCGCCTCCGGTGTTCCCGTGGACGGCGCCGCGGTCGCGTCCTCGGATCCGGCCGAGTCCCACATCCGTGGTTGCGGCGCGGAGAATACGGCCGTTCCGGTCGGGTCCACGGCCTCCAGGCGGCCGTCCGCCCCGGCCTTCAGGTCGAGGCCCTTGCTCGAGTGACCGAACGTGACGGCGTCCAGCGCCGGGTTCTTCGCGGCCTCGGCGTTCTTCACCACGAGCGCGTGGGAGAAGGAGTCCACGTCGGCGGTGGCCGTGAGGTCGACGCCGGGCAGGACGTCGCGGTAGGTGGCCGTCCGGCCGTCGAGGACCGGTTCGGGCAGTTCGCCCGGCCAGGTGAGGGAGATTTCCCTTCCGTCCCTGACCATGGTGGCGAAGGACCCGTCACCGCCGCCGGAGAACGAGACGGACATTCCCGTGGCCGCGGGTGCGACCCGGCCGTTCTCCGTTTCGGAAAGGCGGGTGTCCACGGGCACGAGCTTTCCGCCCTGGCGCACGCGGACCGGTATCAGCGCGCGTTCCACGGTGAACGTGCCGTCGGGGTTGGCGAACGTCTCGTCCGTCTCGGTGCGCGCGGACACGATCTCGACGCGCCGGTTCTCTTCCGCCGCCTTCTCGACGGCCGCGTCGGTCTCTTCACGCTGCTTTTCGGCGAGCGTGTCTCCCGTACGCTCCGACGCCTTCGTCCCAGATGTTTCCGAAGCTGTCGCGATCGCTGGTGAAAGGGTCAACATTCCGGCTGAAAGGGTCATCAGCAATGTTGCCGACATCGCCTTCCCGAATGTTCCCCCCAGGCCGTTGACGGGCCTTCTCGGTCTTTTTCTCATACGGTTTCTACCGCCCGTTTCCTTGCGGTGCGTCGGTCGATGTGCACGGGCGGCGCGCAGGCTTCCGGTACGAAGAATTCCGTTTCCCCCGGGCCCTCACACTCCGTCACTCAGCGTGACGAAGGCGGGGCGCGCACCCCCCGCCGTGCTTTCTAGCAGGCCCGATGGCGTGTACGCGACCCAAGCCCGGCAGGAGAAGTCAAGGGTGGGAAGCGGGATTGGCCAGTGGTAGCTTTCGCCTCGACTGTTTTCACGGGGGATCAAAACTGGGGAATTCTCTATGTCAAAACGGAGTGGGCACAGCCATGCCCGAAGACGAATACGTACGGCGATGCACTGGTCACTGCCGGCGCTCGCCGTATCGCTTCTGCTGACCGGCCTCCCGGCCATCACCCCGGACGCCCGCGCGGCCGGTGGCACCCTGCCCGAATTGCAGAAGCTCGTGAACGTGCCGGGCAAACCGGCCCGGAAGAGCTCCGGACCCGACCCGGTACCGAAGCGGACCTGGACCGGGTCCCCCTCGGTGATCTGGCCGAAGGCCGACTCGGCCGAGGTCCGGCTGGCGGCGGGCGGCGGCGCCGCCCCGCGCGTCCGTGCCGGCTCGCTGCCGGTCCGCCTCGCCGCCGCCTCCGGGGCGCGTACGGCCGCCGAACGACCCGTCACCGCTCGGGTCGAGGTCGCCGACCGCGCCGCGACCGACAAGGCCGGCGTCGACGGAGTGCTGCTGACGGTGCGGCGCACCGACCGGGCCCCGGAGGCCACGAAGGTGCGGGTGGAGCTCGACTACAAGGGCTTCCGCAACGCCTACGGCGGCGGCTGGGGATCCCGGCTGACGTTCACCGCGATGCCCGCCTGCGCGCTGACCACGCCGCAGAAGGCCGAGTGCCGGACCCGTACGCCGGTCGCCACCACCAACGACCCGGCGAAGGGCACCCTGACGGCCACCGTCCAGGCGCCCCCGGCCACGGCTTCCGGGACCTCGGCGCACAAGGCGTCGGCCGTGTCCGCGCGGGCCGCGACGGCGCCGGGTGCCGCGGGGGCCATGGTGCTGGCCGCCACAGCGGCGCCCAACGGTCCGTCCGGCGACTACCGCGCCACCTCCCTCAGCCCCTCCGGCTCCTGGCAGGCGGGCGGCTCCTCGGGCGACTTCACCTGGTCGTACCCGATGGAGATCCCGTCCTCGCTGGGCGGCCCCGGCCCGACCCTCGGGCTGAGCTACTCCTCCGCCAGCGTCGACGGCCGGTCCTCCGCGTCCTCGCAGCAGAGCAGCTGGGTGGGCGACGGCTGGGACACCGGCGCCAACTTCATCGAGCGCCAGTTCGTGCCGTGCTCCAACGACCGCAAGGAGGGCTCGGGGTACAACAACCCCAAGCACCCCACCGGTGACCTGTGCCAGGGCCCGCCGGTCGTCACCCTGTCGCTGGACGGCAGCTCCACGCAGCTCGTCCTCGACGACACGACGAAGAAGTGGGTCCCCCTCGGCGACGACGGCTCGCGCGTCGAACTCCTCAAGGGCGCCGTCAACGGCGACAAGGAGAAGGAGTACTGGCGCGTCACCAACGAAGAGGGCGTGCAGTACTACTTCGGCATGGACCGGCTGCCCGGCTGGGCCTCCGGCAAGGCGGAGACCAACTCCGCCTGGTCCGTGCCGGTGTACGGCAACCACCCCGGCGAGCCCTGTCACCAGACCGCTTACGCCGACTCCGTCTGCGACCAGGTCTACCGCTGGAACCTCGACTACGTCGTGGACCTGCGCGGCAACGCCATGACGTACTGGTACGCCAAGGAGCGCAACCACTACGGCTCCGACGTCACCCGCGAGGGCAAGTCCACCAACCGCGGCTACGACCGCGGTGGTTGGCTGAAGCGCATCTCCTACGGGCTGCGCAGCGACGACCTGTTCTCCGCCGCCCCGGCCCAGGTGGTCTTCGACGTCGCCGAACGCTGCGTCAAGACGGGCTCGTTCGACTGCGCCGAGGGCAAGCTCACCTCCGAGGCCGAGTGGGAGGTCACCCGCAACTGGCCCGACGTGCCCGCCGACCAGCTGTGTGCCGAGGGCAAGGAGTGCAAGGACCGCTACGCGCCCACGTTCTTCACCCGCAAGCGCCTGACCTCCATCACCACGGAGATCCTCAAGGACGGCAAGCACCAGCCGGTCGACACCTGGACCCTCACCCAGGACTTCAAGTCCACCGGTGACGGCGGCGTCGCGGGCGACTACCCGCTGTGGCTCGACGCCATCCGGCACACCGGCAAGAACGGCACGCCGGTCTCCCTGCCCCCGGTGACCTTCCAGGGCAAGCAGCTGCCCAACCGGGTCGACAACGACAGCGACGGCAACCCGCCGTTCCTGCGCTGGCGCGTGGAGACCATCCAGACCGAGACGGGCGCACGCATCGCGGTCGAGTACGCCGAGCCGGAGTGCTCCACCGAGACCGACCCCAAGAAGCTCCCGGCCGCGCCGCACACCAACACCATGCGGTGCTACCCGGTCGTCAACGAGGTCCCCGACCCCACCGACGAGACCGGTCTGAAGAAGAAGTACTTCACCGACTGGTTCCACAAGCACCGCGTCGACGAGGTCCGCGAGGAGGACAAGAACGGCACCTCGCCGACGAAGGTCACCACCTTCCAGTACATCGGTGATCCCGCCTGGTCCTACGACGACGACAGCGAGCTGCTCAGCGAGAAGGCGCGCACCTGGTCGCAGTGGCGCGGCTACGAGAAGGTGCGCACGCTCGTCGGCAGCGCACCGGACAAGCGCTCCCAGGTGGAGACGGTCTACTTCCGCGGCATGGACGGCGACAAGCTGCCCACCGGCAAGCGCGAGGTGAAGGTCAAGGACAGCGAGGGCGGCACGGTCGACGACCACAAGCTGTTCGCCGGCCAGATCCGCGAGACGCTCTACTACGACGGCGAGGGCGGTCCCCTGCGGTCCGCCACCCTCTACACCCCCTGGGTACGCGGCCCCACCGCCACCCGCGTGCGCACCGAGGGCGCCGAGCCGTTGCGGGCCTGGAGGACCGGCACCAGCAGGATCGCCTCCCGCACCGTCCTGTCGGACGACCGCGGCCAGCGCCGCACGGCCGTCGAGCACGCCTACGACAGCCGCGGCCGCCTGGACCACACCACGGACCGCGGCGACCTGTCCCGCGGCGACGACGACACCTGCACCCGCTACGAGTACGTCAACGACGCCGGCAAGCACGTGTACACGCCGCAGAAGCGCGTGGAGACGCTCACCAAGGCCTGCGATGCCAAGGACATCGCCCGCCCGGCGGACGTCGGCAGTGACAAGCTCATGACGTACGACGCGGTCTACAACGTCACCAAGGTCGAGTCCCTGGCCGACTACGAGGACGGCAAGCCGGTGTACCGGCTGGACGGCTCATCGGCCTTCGACCAGTACGGCCGCATCACCTCCACGACCGACGTCGACAACAACACCACACGCACGGCCTACGTTCCCGCGTCGGGCTCGCTGCCGGTCAAGACGGTCGTCACCAACCCCAAGGGCCACACCGACACCACCGAGCTGGACCCCGCACGCGGCCTGGCCCTCGCCAAGGAGGACACCAACAAGCGCCGTCAGGTACTGGAGTACGACGCGCTCGGCCGCCTGGTGAAGACCTGGTCGCCCGACCGCGACCCGGCCACCCAGACCCCGGACGCCGAGTTCGGCTACACCGTCACCCCGGACGCGCCCGTCGTCATCACGACCAAGAAGCTCCTCGAGCGCGGCGACTACCGGGTCACGTACGACATCTACGACGGGGCACTGCGCCTGCGTCAGACCCAGCAGCCGGCACTCGACGGCGGCCGGGTCATCACCGACACCTTCTACGACAGCCGCGGCCTGGTCTGGAAGGAGAACGGCGCGCACTTCAACTCCCAGGACGCGTCCCCCGAGTTGTGGTCCTCGGACGACAACAAGGTCCCGGCCTCCACCCGCACCGAGTACGACGGCCAGGGCCGCCCGGTCGCCACCATCGCCCGCAAGTTCGGCGAGGAGACCTGGCGCACCACCACCTCGTACGGCGGCGACTGGGTCGCGGTGGATCCGCCGAAGGGCGAGATCCCCACGATGTCCCTCGTCGACGCCCAGGGGCGCAAGACGGAGCTGCGCCAGTTCAAGGGGGAGGGCCCGTCGGGCGCGTACGACAGGACGACGTACACGTACGAGCGTCGCGGCATGCTGGAGTCCGTCAAGGACCAGGCCGGCAACACGTGGTCGTACAAGTACGACCTGCGTGGCCGTACGTACGAGTCGACGGACCCCGACAAGGGGATCACGAGAACCACGTACGACGACAGCGACCGCGTCCTGACCACCACGGACGGCCGTGACCCGGCGAAGACGATCGCGTACGAGTACGACACGCTGAGCCGTCCCGTCGCCACGTACGAGGGTTCCCTCAAGGGCCGCAAGCTCACCGAGCAGACCTACGACACCCTCCCGGGTGCGCTCGGCATGCCGGTCTCGACGATCCGCTTCGTCGACGGCAACGCCTACAAGCAGGAGGTCACGGGCTACGACGAGGAGTACCGTCCCCTCGGCTCGAAGATCACCATTCCGGAGTCCGAGGGCAAGCTCGCCGGCGAGTACGAGTACAGCAGCACGTACACCAAGACGACCGGCATGCCCCAGACGATGACGCAGCCCGCGGTCGCCGGCCTTGCCAGGGAACGGACGTCGCTCGGCTACAACGGCCTCGACATGGTCGACAGGATGGCCGTCGCGGGCAGGACGTTCGTGGCCGGGACGGAGTACACACCGCTCGGTGACGTCGTCCGGACCCGGGTCGGTCCGGCGGGCAAGCAGCTCATCACGAGCCGCGAGTTCGACGAGCAGACCCGCCGCCCGCTCCGTACGGTCTTCGACCAGGAAGTCGGCACGACGAGCACGGCCCGGATCAGCGACGTCCGCACGGCGTACGACGACTCCGGCAACATCCTGAAGATCACGGACGCCCAGGGCCCGAACCCGACGGCGGCCACGACGGACACGCAGTGCTTCGCGTACGACTACCTGCGCCGGATGACCCAGTCGTGGACGTCGGCGAAGGCCGACGACTGCGCGAACCCGGCGGCGGGCCCCTCGGCCGAGCCGCGGGTCGGCGGCCCGAACCCGTACTGGACGTCGTACACGTTCGACGCGGCCGGCAACCGGAAGACGGAGGTCCAGCACGACGTCACCGGTGACACCACCAAGGACGTCACCCGCGAGTACGAGTACGCCGAAGGCGGCTCCACCACCAGCAGGCTCCTGAAGGTCCGCACCAAGGGGCCCGAGGGCGAGCGCGAGGACTCCTTCGGTTACGACAAGGCCGGCAACACCACCCGCCGCACCGTGATGGGCACCACCCAGAACCTCGAGTGGGACGTCGAGGGCCACCTGGAGGAGGTGACCGAGGGCACCGGGGACGAGGCCAAGTCCACCTCGTACGTGTACGACGCGGGCGGCAACCGCCTCATCCGACGCGACCCGAACGGCACGACCCTGTACCTGCCGGGTACGGAGGTCCAGCTCGACAAGTCCGGCAACGTCGTCAAGGGCACGCGCCACTACCAGCACCCCGCCGGCCCGGCGATGGTACGCACCGCCGAGAACGGCAAGATCACCACCGCCTACCTCCTCTCCGACCACAACGGCACGGCGACCGTGGCCGTGGACGCCACGGCGGGCGCGGTGACGCGTCGCGCGTTCACCCCGTTCGGCGAGGTACGCGGCCAGAAGCCGTCGATGTGGCCGGGCGAGAAGGGCTTCGTCGGCGGCACGATGGACGAGTCCACCGGACTCACCCACCTCGGCGCACGGGAGTACGACCCGGCGATCGGACGGTTCATCTCGGTCGACCCGATGATGGACGTGGCCGAGTCGCAGACGATGAACCCGTACGCGTACGCCAACAACAGCCCGGTCACCTACAGCGACCCGTCCGGCCAGTTCTGGGGCTTCTTCAAAGCCATTCAGACGGCGGTCAAGGTGTACAAGAAGGCCTACGCCGTACTCACCGGCGGCACGCCTCCGGCCCCCTCCAAGCCGGTGCCCAGCGTCAGCAGGAAGGACGTGGAGCGGGCCAGGTGGCTGAAGAAGCAGTCCAAGATGGACATGGTCATGCACGTGGCCAAGGAGGCGGTGAAGGAGGCCAGCGGCTACAACGACATCGTCGACTGCCTCAACGGCGCCTTGGGTACCTGCGCCATGATCGCCCTCGAGGCCGCGGTCCCGTTCGCGGGCAAGGCCAAGCGCCTCCTGAAGGCCCTGGACAAGGCCTGGAGCGCCTACCGCAAGTGGGAGGACGAGGTCCGCTGGGCCACCGGCATCATCAGGCGGGCCGACGAGGACGCCAAGGCCATGGCCAAGTACACGGAGGACATGGCCGAATGGAAGAAGCAGGCTGACGCCGCCAAGGCCGCAAGAAAGGCGAAAGCCGAAGAAGCCGAAGCGACAGCCGCCAAGAAGGCCGACAGCAACGGCGACGGCGGTGGCGGCGACGGAACCCAGTCCGCCGGCGAGTCCTGCCGGGTGAACAGCTTCACGCCCGAGACTCCGGTCCTGACGGCCGACGGGACCAAGAAGCCCATCAAGGACGTCAAGCCCGGCGACAAGGTGGTGGCCACGGACCCGGAGACCGGCAAGACGGCGGTCAAGGAGGTCACGGCCCTCATCATCGGCAAGGGCGCGAAGAACCTCGTCGAGATCACCATCGACACCGACGGTGAGAAGGGCAAGAAGACCGCCAAGACCACGGCCACCGACGGCCACCCGTTCTGGGTGCCCGGACTGCGCGAGTGGATCGACGCCACCGACCTGCAGTCCGGCGACTGGCTGAAGACGAGCGCGGGCACCCACGTCCAGATCAGCGCCGTCACACGCTGGACCCAGCAGGCCACGGTCTACAACCTGACCGTCGCCGATATCCACACGTACTATGTGCTGGCAGGGGCCACGCCGGTACTCGTTCACAATTGCAACACCACCGTGGGTCGATGGATGTCGGAAGATGAGTATCAAGCGATGAGCGACACGGGAAAGGTGCAAGCGGGAAGTGGCGGAACTTCCACGTACGTAGCGCATCCCGCTAACTCTGATGCCTACCGCAAGCAGGCTGCGCCAGGGTCAATCTACGCGGAGTTCGATGTGCCGTGTTCCTGCCTGAAGCCTGCTGGTGAACCCGGGTGGGCTCAGATACCCGGACCGCAGCATCCGATTTACGCGAAACTCAATGCCAAGCGTGGACTTCCGCCGCCGGAAATGCCTTCATTCGAGAACCTCAGGATTGTAGACAGAAAATGAATGAAACTCTGCCCGACCTGCTCAGGGTGAGAATCCATGAGTCTCGTCCGCGGTTGGAAGGAGCAGGAATTGCGCTTGAGGTGTTCGATTCCGCAGAACATACGGAGAAGAAGTCCTTCGGGGTCTATGTGGAGAAAGAGGGGAGGGGGTCCTACCTGACGGTCTGGAATTCAGGCGAGGTTCAGGTGTCGACTATCGACTATGAGGTCGACCCTTCTCCCTGCGAGAAGTACTTGTCCGACGTGCATCCCGACCAGTTGAGGGCAGAGTTCGAGAAGCTGGTTGATTGGGTCTCTGGGAGCAGCGGCCAGAGCTGAATCAGTCCGGTTTCGATCACGGTCGAGCGCGTGATGGCATACGTGAAGCCCCGCCCATCTCGGCGGGGCTTCTGCGTGGTGGTGACGGCAGTAGTTGACGGCAACGTCAGCGGACGCGAGCTACGCAGGGTGGCGGTTCATCGCCGTTGGATCGCGCCGTCTCGGTGTCCTCCTGGCTGCCGAGCGCGGTGCTGAGGGGGTCGATGGCGTCTCGTTGGAGTCGGAGTCGGAGTCGGACGTGGGCGTAGACGGTGGCGGTGACGCCGATGTGTGCGTGGCCGAGGAGCTCCTTGATGACGACGAGTTCGACGCCCTGTTCCAGGAGGAGGGTTGCGGTCGAATGGCGGAGGTCGTGGAAGCGGATGCGGCGGAGGCCGGCCTTACGGAGGAGCGTGGTGAAGGTGCGGGTGAGGTTGGTTGGGTCGATCGGCCTGCCCTGCGGCGTGGTGAACACGTGCCCGGCCGATCACGGCCACTGTCAACCATCAGCTGGGACCGAAGTGTCAAGCATCTACCGGGACCGGACAAATGCAGCACAGGGTGAGCTGTTCAGAGTTTCTTTACTTGATCAAGGGCGTCCCGCTGACGCGGGTCGCCGCGCGGCGGCGGTCGGTGACCGCCGCCCGCTCCTGTCTGCCGCCCCGCTGGCGACGGCCGCCGACCACTCGGCGCGCAGAGCTCGTGAGCGTAAGCCGCACCGCCAATCGGGAGCCCCGGTCCGACCGCTCAGCAGCAGACTGGCTGGGCACCTGAGAGGCTGCCCGGCGGGCTTGCGCCGTCCCGGACGCCCATGGTTGCTGCCTGGCTGAGGGTCGTGACGATGGAGACAACGGGGCTGATGCCGGTGCGGGGTTGAGCGAAACACACGTGGCGGGTGATCGGTCGGCGCGCTCGCCGTCGTGGCTGACTTTCTGTGGCTGAGGCCAAAGCCTCATGACCATGGGCCCGGCACGTACGTGAGGGCCCGTCCCTGCCGGGGCTGACGAGGAGGGGGAGCCTCGATCGGCTGCGCCCGGCAGGGACGGGAGTCGGGTGGGTCAGCGCGGTGCGGCGCTTGGGCGAGCGAGGCGGGTCACGTCTGGCGCAAGGTCCGCCACGGGCGGGTGATGATCTCCCGGTAGGTGTGGTGGGAGGGGTTTTGGCCGCAGTGCCGCAGCACCCAGTCCTGCGGTTCGGCGAAGTCCTCGCTTGTCGGTGAGGTCTCTCCGTCCACGGCGCACTGCATCGCGTACAGGACTGGCTCCGCATCCGGCTCGCGGTCGGGCTGGAGAGTCCAGGTTTCGTAGCGCAGGACCGAGCGAGGGGTCACCGTCCCCACCTCCGGTTGGCCACGGCCACCTTCGCGCTCAACTCCTCCGTCGGAGTCGGCGCACGTACGTCCTCGGGAGGCACGTCCCACTCCCGGCCACCGCGCGGTGGCCGAAGCTGCACGTACGGCCCCACATGCTCCATCACCACGCCCACCTTGCCGTTCCGTCGGTCGACCACCAGGGCGCCGACATCGGGCGAGACGGTGTGCCCGTCGGTATCAGGGGGGCCGTCATCGTGACCACCCCGGCGAGGCGGTGCGCGACCGGGCGTCCAGTCGCAGGGCGGGAACACATGGGGTGGTGCTCTTTCGCACGGTGACGCTCCTAGGCGGCGTGGATGCATGTCCCTGGGCCCGTCGGTCCGCAGGGTCGGCACCGATCCTCACGCCGGTCACCGGGACGAAGGAACCTCCACCAAACCCCACTTAGGGACGTCCCGCACCATGTAGAACGTCCCTGGTGCCGTCCTGAGACGAAGGGGGAGACTCATGCCGAACGAGAGACTACGAGCCGTCATGGCAGCCGGAGGCTGGACCTACGCGGCCCTTGCCCAGGAAGTTGAGATCGATCCCAAGTCGGTCGAGCGCTGGGTGAACCTCGGGCGCACCCCACGCCGTACCACAGCCCTCCAGGCGGCCAAGGCCCTGGGAGAAGACGTGCACGCACTCTGGCCGGCACTCCGCCAAGCACGCCCCGCCCGCGCCATCAGCCCCGAACTGGTCGCGCTCTACGAGCAGCGGGCCGACATCCCCGTCTCGGCGTTCAGCGACCTGATGGCCCAGGCCCGGGAACGGATCGACATCCTCGTCTACGCGGCCGTATTCCTCCACGAGGCTTACCCGCGGCTGAACGAACTCCTCACCGAACGCGCCGCCGAAGGCTGCACCGTCCGCATCGCGATCGGAGACGCTGACAGCGACAACGTCCAAGCCCGCGGCAAGGAGGAGCGGTTCGGCCACGGCATCGAATCCCGCTGCCGCCTCGCACTCATGCACTACAGGCCACTCGTCGGCACCCCCGGCATCGACGTCCGCACCCACGGCACCACGCTCTACAACTCCCTCTACCGCGCCGACGACCAGCAACTCGTCAACGCCCACGTCTGGGGCGTCAACGCCTACGCCGCCCCCGTGTGGCATCTTCACCGACACGAGACAGGCGGCATGTTCGACACCTACGCCGAGAGCTTCGACGCGGTGTGGGCGACGGCAACGCCCGTACGAGAGGAAGGCTGACCGTGGCCCGCACCGAGTACTACGACGACCCCACCGCCCCCAAGCCGAACAGCATGGTCGTCGCCGCATCCGCCGTCGTCACCGACGACCACGGCCGCATCCTCCTCCAGCGCCGCCGCGACAACGACCTATGGGCGCTGCCCGGCGGCGGCATGGACCTCACCGACTCCCTGCCCGGCACAGCCGTCCGCGAAGTCAAGGAAGAGACCGGCCTCGACGTCGAGATCACCGACCTGGTCGGCACCTACACCGACCCGAAACACATCATCGCCTACACCGACGGCGAGGTCCGCCGCCAATTCAACGTCTGCTTCACCGCCCGCATCACCGGCGGCCAACTGGAGATCTCCGACGAGTCCACCGAACTCCGATTCGTGCCGCTGGAAGAAATCGAGCAGTTGCCGATGCACCACACCCAACGACTCAGGCTCCAGCACTTCCTGGAACACCGCGAGAAGCCGTACCTGGGCTGAACCGCCTGACGGCAGTAGCGACGGCAACACCCACGGATTCCCCCGCACAGCCACGGACACCAGCGGAACCCGAAACCGCCGCTGATCTGCGAATACGCAGATAGAGAGGGGTCGCGTAGCACACGTATTATGTGCTGGCGGGGGCTGCGCCGGTCCTGGTCCACGATTGCGGCCCCAGTGGTGACGACCTACACAAGAGTGCAACCGAACCGCTCAATGGCAAAAAGAAGGGCCCCTATGGAGCCGAGCGCACATAAATGAAACCCGCCAGGCCCAAGAAGGAAAACCCACGGCCTGACTCAACGCTTATTGACCTCAGTTCCGGTGCGGACATCAAATACATCTCTCACGCCCTGATCGAGGACCTTCTGACGAACTCTCGTTCGGCCGTTCGATCCTACAATCACTCGGACCACGGCGACGTGATCGAATTTCACCTCCCCGACGCGGGGGCCCGGTGGGGGGGGGGGGCATCCGGAAACTTCATCGGGTTCCTCGACCAACCGAATATGAAGCGCGGAAAGTCATGACTCTAGAGGATCCCGAAGAAACGCTAAGACGCCTCGAAAATGAGGTCGGTGGCATGGTCGAAGTTTGGGTTCTTCGTGCCGATTTCGATGCCTGGAATGCAGCCGTGGAGGCCTTGCAGGCTAAGGGGTATCGCATCGAATTCACCCACGGCGGAGCCTCGGTAGGAGGGCCGCTCACGGCGGAAATGTTTAGCGATGGCGGTGAGCAAGGTGACGCGTATGAGATGTACGTAGACGTTGGCACCGGGCGCTGGTGGACGGGAATTTTCTCCACGGAACTGATTGACTTCCAGGGGCGCCCGGAGTGGATCGCGTCGATGCGTGAACTCGCTGAAATTTCCGATTTCATGCAGATTCTAGCCGACGCAACCAAAAAAGAGACGATCTTCATCCCGGAGTCGTTGGATGGGAATGTGAGACGCTACATGATTCGCAATCCGAAGGATTAGTGACTGAAATGTGGCCTGTCTCGGCGCAAAAGCTGCGCGGTGGTAGTCGAAACCGGATGCCACACGGGCGCTCGATCTCCCGTCTCATCACATCAGCAGGTCCGGCATCACTGCGGGAATAGAGCAGTGCCGACCGTCATAGCTTGAAAGCGTCCCAGCGGCCTCCGGATGTGTTTCTGGAGGGGCCGCTGGGGTGTCTGACGGCAGCAGTTGACGGCAACGCGCACGAATCTGGGTGCCTGGAACGACGGTAGGCCGTCGCTGTCCGGCTTGCCTGTGACACGCGTGACGGACTCCTTTCCGCGGTGCACTGAGGGGAGGGCATCTCCGGGTTTGACCTGCTGGCTTGTGTTCCTTGAAGGCATGGAGGCATTCGGTCGGGAGGGCGATGCGGCGTGCGGATGTTGGGGTTTCGGTGGGCAGGTGGGTGAGGCCGCCGCTTCGGGTGCGCTGAAGCGAGCGCCGGATGCTGGCCGTTCCGGTGGTGAGGCCGAGGTCTTCTCAGTGGAGGCCGAGGAGTTCGCCCTTGTGGAGGTCGGTGACGTTGCGGGCCACGTTCCGGAGGCGGGGGAGTCGGTGGTGACGCCGGCGTGACGGCTCGGGCATTCTTCTCCGGCTGTCACGCTTGGTTACTATGCTCACTTCATGCCGGCGGCTGGAAGTAAGGGCCGCAGTGTCATCGACGGACTGCCGGGGAGACGAGGGGACGAGCGTGTCGGTCGGAACTCCCCGAGTTCTCCCCTGCTTTGAGGTCAACGAGCGACGGGACCTTCGGAAATGTTGAAAGAGGTCGTCGCGACCCGCTACATCACGCCCCTGCGTGAGGGCGGTTCGCTGCCGGGACTCGTCGAGGCCGACGACCTCGGGACGTACGTCCTGAAGTTCACCGGCGCGGGGCAGGGCCGCAAGACGCTCGTCGCCGAGGTGGTCTGCGGCGAACTCGCCCGCCGCCTGGGCTTCCGGGTGCCGCGCCTTGCCACGGTCGACCTCGACCCGGTGCTCGGGCTCGGTGAGCCCGACCAGCAGGTGCAGGAACTGCTCAAGGCGAGCGGCGGCACCAACCTCGGCATGGACTTTCTCTCCGGCGCGCTCGGCTTCGACCCGCTCGCCTTCGAGGTGAGCCCCGAGGAGGCGGGCCGGATCGTCTGGTTCGACGCGCTGGTGAACAACGTCGACCGGTCCTGGCGCAACCCCAACCTGCTGCGCTGGCGGGGCGAGGTGTGGCTCATCGACCACGGCGCGACTATGATCTGGCACCACAACTGGCCGGGTGCCGAGGCCTCGGCCGCCCGGCCGTACGACGCCTCCGACCACGCTCTGGCGCGCTTCGCGCCGGACGTCCGTTCCGCCGCCGCCGCGCTCGCGCCCCTGGTCACCGAGGAACTCCTCGCCGAGGTCACCGCCGCGATCCCGGACGTCTGGCTGCTGGACGAACCCGGCTTCGCCACACCGGACGACCTGCGACGCGCCTACGCCGAGCCTCTGCTCGCGCGGGCCGCCACCATCCACGAACGCGTCGAGGGGAACCGGTGAACGACCGCCACGTCTTCGAGTACGCGCTGCTGCGCGTCGTGCCCCGTGTAGAGCGCGGGGAGTGCGTCAACGCCGGGGTGCTCGTGTACTGCCGGGGCAAGTCCTACGTCGGCGCCCGCACTCACCTCGACGAGACCAGGCTCCTCGCCCTCGATCCGGACGTCGACCTGCCCGGCGTACGCGCCGCACTGCGTGCCGTCGAGGCGGTGTGCACCGGCGGGAGCGCGGCGGGGCAGGCGGCCGGTGACGACCCCGGCCGCCGCTTCCGCTGGCTGATCGCCCCCCGCTCCACGATCGTCCAGCCCGGCCCCGTCCACACCGGTCTCACGACCGACCCGGCGGCCGAGGCCGAACGGCTCCTCGACCTGCTGGTGCGGTAGGGCCTGCCCGGCCGGTCGGGTACGTGCCTGGCGAAATCTGCACTCAGGTGTGCCGGCGGCGCCTGATCACCCAGCCCGCGGCGAGCGTGGCGCCGGTCACGAAACTCAGGCCGATGCCGATGTCCCAGTCGCTCGGCCCGGAGCCCGAGGCGCCACCCAGTCCGCCCTGCGTGCCGAGCGTCGGTGTCACGGCGGGGGAGGTCGCGGGCGCCGGGGCCGGCGTCGTGCTTGCCGGACGGCTCAAGGAGGTGGCGGAGATCGTCGGGACCTGCGCCCGCCGCGGTGGCGCCGCGCCTGCCGTGCCGTCGTCCGCGCCGTCGTCCGCCTCCCGCATCCCACCGATCCCGCCCTGGTCGCCCTGGTCGAAATGCCCCTGGTCAAAACGCCCCTGATCGAAACGCTCTTGCTCGGAATGCCCCTGGTAGTCGGATTGGCCCGGGTCGAATCGCCCCTGGTCGAATTGGCCCTGCTCGGGCCCGCCCTGGTCGAATCGCCCCTGGTCGGGCCCCTCCTGGTCGAACTGGCCCTGCTCGGGCCGGCCCTGATCGGGGCGTTCCTGCTCGGGTCGGCCCTCGTCGGGTCGGCCCTCGTCGGGTCGGCCCTGGTCGGACTGCTGCTGGTCCAGTCCGTCCTCGATGGGTGGGCCGTCGTCGAATCGGCCCTCGTCGCGTGGGTCTTCCTGGAGTGCCTCCGGGCAGTACGGGTCCGGGTCGCCCGGCTCGCTGTCCAGTCCGGCCTGGACCGTTTCCTGGTAGGTGTAGCTCCGGCAGTCCAGGTCCGAGTCCAGGTCCTGAGCATGTGCGGGGATGGCCAGCGGCACGATCGCGGCGATCGCGACGGCTATGCCTGCTGCACCGGTGTGACGGCGCATGGACGCCTCCTTTCCGGCCACGAGTGGCTCGCGCTTCGACGCTAGGGCTCCGGCGGTGCGGGGGCCCGCAGCGGTGGGCCGATCGGGCGACCGGAACGGGGGCGTCGGCTCCGGGAGCCAGGTAATGGATCACACCGGCCCGGTGTCCCGTTGACACCGGGTGTCAGGGCTTCTAGCGTCACGTCTGCGGAAGGTACTAAGCGGTCGCTCACCCAGAGCACGCCGCGACGCTCCGCACGGGCCGCATCCCCAGGACGAGGAGAAGCAGCAATGTCCACCACTGAGCAGCGGGTCGCCGTAGTCACCGGAGCCGCGCGCGGCATCGGTGCCGCCACCGCCGTACGACTGGCGGCCGAGGGCCGCGCCGTCGCCGTCCTCGACCTCGACGAGGCCGCCTGCAAGGACACCGTCGAGAAGATCACCGCGGCCGGCGGCACGGCGATCGCGGTCGGTTGCGACGTCTCCGACGAGGCGCAGGTCGAGGCGGCCGTGGCGCGGATCGCGGAGGAGCTGGGCGCGCCGGTGATCCTCGTCAACAACGCGGGCGTGCTGCGCGACAACCTGCTGTTCAAGATGAGTGCCTCCGACTGGGACACCGTCATGAACGTGCACCTGCGCGGCGCCTTCCTGATGTCCAAGGCCTGCCAGAAGCACATGGTGGACGCCGGCTTCGGCCGTATCGTCAACCTGTCCTCCTCCTCCGCGCTCGGCAACCGCGGGCAGGTCAACTACTCCGCTGCCAAGGCCGGTCTGCAGGGCTTCACCAAGACGCTCGCCAAGGAGCTCGGCAAGTTCGGCGTCACCGCCAACTCCGTCGCCCCCGGCTTCATCGCCACCGAGATGACCAAGGCCACCGCCGACCGCGTCGGCATGGGCTTCGACGACTTCAAGGCCGCCGCCGCCACCCAGATCCCGGTGGCGCGCGTCGGCGAGCCCGAGGACATCGCCAACGCCATCGCCTTCTTCACCGGCGAGGCGGCGGGCTTCGTCTCCGGCCAGGTGCTGTACGTGGCCGGCGGACCGCTCGACTAGGGAACACGGAGACCACGGAACACGGAGACTAGGGAACACTGGGACTAGGGATCACTGACATGACTGAACTCCCCGGACTCTCCGGCAAGGTCGCGCTCATCACGGGCGCCAGCCGCGGTATCGGATACGGCGTCGCCGAGGCGCTCGTCGCGCGCGGCGACCGGGTCTGCATCACCGGCCGCAACGAGGACGCCCTGAAGGAGGCCGTCGACAAGCTCGGCCCGGACCGGGTCATCGGCGTCGCCGGAAAGGCGCACGACGAGGCCCACCAGGCCGTCGCCGTCGAGCGCACGATGGAGGCCTTCGGCCGCGTCGACTTCCTGGTCAACAACGCCGGCACCAACCCGGTGTTCGGCCCGATCGCCGACCTCGACCTGAACGTCGCGCGCAAGGTCTTCGAGACCAACGTGATCTCGGCGCTCGGCTTCGCCCAGCGCACCTGGCACGCCTGGCAGAAGGACAACGGCGGCGCGATCGTCAACATCGCCTCCGTCGCGGGCCTGTCGCCCTCGCCCTTCATCGCCGCGTACGGCGTCAGCAAGGCCGCGCTGATCAACCTCACCGCGCAGCTGGCGCACGAGTTCGCGCCCGGGGTGCGGGTCAACGCCATCGCCCCGGCCGTCGTGAAGACCAAGTTCGCCGCCGCCCTGTACGAGGGCCGCGAGGAGGAGGCCGCCGCGGGCTACCCGCTGGGCCGGCTCGGCGTGCCCTCCGACATCGGGGGCGCCGCCGCGTTCCTCACCTCGGAGCAGTCCGGCTGGGTCACCGGTCAGACGCTCGTGGTCGACGGCGGCATCTTCCTGAACGCCGGCGTGGCCTGATACCGGCCGTCGCCGACCCCTCGAGATCGATCCCGGACACGGGCGCCGCTGACGGAAACGGCGCCCGTGTCCGCGTTTCGAGACCACGGGGCGGTGACAACGTAGTCATCGCCAGATGATCAAAACCCCTGTTCAGAAGGGGGTTCAGGTGGCGTGGCGCTGCGGTATGGTCTGCCGACCCTTGGTACGGCGGATCGAGGAGCGTGCGCGTGTTCAACCGGAACCGAGGCCTGCGCCGAGTGGCGGCCATCGTGTCCATGTCGGCGCTGGTCACCGGATGCGGCATCCTGTCGTCCGACAGTTCCGAGGACGAGGGACCGATCGTCGTGGGGACGACCAGTGCCCCCAGCACGCTGGATCCGGCCGCCTCCTGGGACGGTTCGTGGGAGCTGTTCCGCAACATCTACCAGACGCTGCTCAGCTACCCCAACGGTGCGACCGCGCCCGAGCCCGACGCCGCCGAGGAGTGCGCCTTCACCGACTCCACGAACCAGGTGTACCGCTGTGAGCTGCGCGAGGGCCTGACCTTCTCCAACGGGGACCGGCTGGACGCCCGGGCCGTCAAGCACTCGATCGACCGGATCAAGGACATCGACGTCAACGGCGGTCCCGCCGGTCTGCTGGGCAGCCTCGAACGGGTCCAGGCGCCGAGCGAGCGGGAAGTGGTCTTCCACCTCAACAAGCCCGACGCCACCTTCCCGTTCGTGCTCGCCACCCCCGCCATGTCGATCGTCGAACCCGGCGGCTACCCGGCCGACGCCCTGCGCGAGGACGGCAAGGTCGTCGGCTCCGGCCCGTACACACTCGAGTCGTACGAGGAGGGCGAGCGGGCCGAACTCGTCCGCAACGACCGCTACAAGGGGTTCGCCGAGCGCCACAACGACGCGGTGACCGTCCGCTACTTCAAGGACTCCGACGGCATGGTGGAGGCGCTGCGCGGAGGGGAGATCCAGGTCACCTACCGCGGTCTCGCGGCCGACGACGTCATCACGCTGCAGGGCGGGACCGGCAAGGAGGAGGACCTCCAGCTGGTCGAGGGCAGCGGTACGGAGATCCGTTACCTCGTCTTCAACCCCGAGGACCCGTGGGCGGGCCGGAAGGAAGTGCGCCGGGCCGTCGCCCAGGTGATCGACCGGGCGGCCATCGCCCACACGATCTACCAGGACACCGTCGATCCGCTGTACTCGATGGTCCCCAAGGGCCTCACCGGCCACACCACGGGCTTCTTCGACGACTACGGCGACCCCAGCGTCGCCAAGGCCCGGAAGATGCTCACCGACGCCGGCATCACCGAGCCCGTGCCGCTCACCCTCTGGTACACCAGTGACCGCTACGGCTCCGAGACGGCACGGGAGTTCAAGGAGATCAAGCGCCAGCTCGACGCCTCCGGCCTGTTCACGGTCACCCTCGAGAGCCGCCCGTGGAAGACGTACGTCGCGGGCTACCAGGAGGGCCAGTACCCGGTGTTCGGCCGCGGCTGGTCCCCCGACTTCCCGGACGCGGAGAACTTCATCGCGCCCTTCGTCGGCAAGCAGAACGCGCTCGGCACGCCCTATGCCGCACCGGAGATCACCGGTGAGCTGCTGCCGCGCTCACGCCGGGAGAGCGACCGTGCCAACGTGGAGAAGGACTTCGAGCGGGCCCAGCAGATACTCGTGGACGACGCGCGGCTGCTGCCGCTGTGGCAGGGCAAGCAGTACGTGGCCGTCAGCACGGACATCTCGGGCGCGGAGCGGGCCATGGACCCCTCGACGATCATGATGATGTGGCAGCTGCACCGGAAGACGAGCTGGTAGACGCTGGTCGGCGCGCCCGTTGTCAGTGGTCGCCGGTAGGTTCTGGGGAGTGGAAGCGACCGCACAGTGTAAGGAAGTCGACGTGACCGACATCGCCATGCTGCCCGAGTCCTGGCGCGAGGTGCTGGGCGGCGAACTGCAGAAGCCCTACTTCAAGGAGCTGACGGAGTTCGTCGAGGAGGAGCGGGCGAACGGCCCCGTCTACCCCCCGCGCGAGGAGGTCTTCGCAGCGCTGGAGGCCACGCCGTACGACCAGGTGAAGGTGCTGGTCCTCGGGCAGGACCCGTACCACGGCGAGGGCCAGGGCCACGGGCTGTGCTTCTCGGTCCGGCCGGGCGTGAAGGTGCCGCCGTCCCTGCGGAACATCTACAAGGAGATGCACGCGGAGCTGGACACCCCGATCCCGGACAACGGCTACCTGATGCCGTGGGCGAAGCAGGGCGTCCTGCTGCTCAACGCGGTGCTCACGGTCCGGGCCGGCGAGGCGAACTCGCACAAGGCCCGGGGCTGGGAGCTGTTCACCGACGCGGTGATCCGCGCGGTGGCCGGCCGGACCGACCCGGCGGTGTTCGTGCTGTGGGGCAACTACGCGCAGAAGAAGCTGCCGCTGATCGACGAGACGCGGCACGTGGTCGTCAAGGGTGCGCACCCCTCGCCGCTGTCGGCGAAGAAGTTCTTCGGCTCCCGCCCGTTCACGCAGATCAACGAGGCGGTCGCGGGGCAGGGCCACGAGCCCATCGACTGGACCATCCCCGATCTGGGCTGACCCCGCCGGGCGGGCCGGTCCGCCCGCCGGTCCGCCCGCGCGCGTCACGGGCAGCCTGACCGGGAATCGCGGCAGGTGCCGTTAGCGTCGTCGGGGACAGCCGACGACGGGCACGGAGGAAGCGGTGGCCAAGGGACAGGAGCAGGCGGCGCCGGACGCCGTGCTGACGCGGATCGGGCAGGTCGCCATGCTGCACCACGCGGGCGACCGTGAGGAGGCCCGGCACCGCTTCCTCGGCCTGTGGGCGGAGATCGGCGAGCACGGTGATCCGTTGCACCGCTGCACCCTGGCCCACTACCTGGCCGACACCCAGGACGACCCGGGTGACGAACTGGCCTGGGATCTGCGCGCGTTGTCCGCCGCCGAGGAACTGACGGAGAACCGGCTCACCGGCCGGCACCACGACACGCTCGCCGCGCGTGCCCTCTACCCGTCCCTGCACCTGAACCTGGCCGCCGACTACGACCGGCTCGGCCACCGCGAGGCCGCCCGCGTGCACCTGCGACGTGCCCGCGGCGCGGCCGA
This sequence comes from Streptomyces sp. WG7, assembly GCF_049975785.1. Taxonomy (NCBI): domain Bacteria; kingdom Bacillati; phylum Actinomycetota; class Actinomycetes; order Kitasatosporales; family Streptomycetaceae; genus Streptomyces; species Streptomyces sp. WG7. The sequence goes on along the minus strand of NZ_JBNGGE010000008.1, from coordinate 153,056 downwards.
GTCCCTCGCCCCCGACGGCTACGGCGACGGCGTGCGCGCGGCGATCGACCGGCTGGAGCGACGACTGGACGAGGACGGGCCCACGCCCGATGGGCCCGAACGGCCCGGCGGGCGGTGGGGGCCACCGCGGCAGCGGCCGTAGCCCGCCCCGGCCCGGGCGATCCCCGTGGTCGGGCTCAGTGGCCGTACGCCTGGTCGCAGATGACCGTCTCGGGGCTGCCCGGCCGCCAGCCGCCGTACTGTTTGCCGAGGGAGCAGACGTCCGCGTTCCTGCCGACCGGCGGCGGAACGCCGGGGACCAGGACGCGAGGTCGCTCGGCCCCGTGCGCGCGCTCCGGTGCCTTGGAACGGGCGGGCCGCGGCTGCTGTTCCGGGTGGGCACGGGCGGTCGGCGGTTTGCGCTGCGGCGGGGCCGGCGGGGGCGCCGTGCGGCGGGGTTCGCCGGAGGCGTGGCCGGAGGGCCGGGAAGGGGCCCGGGAGGGGCCGATCATCTCCAGTGCCTCGCGGGCCGGGGCCTGCACGACCCTCGGCTCGGCCGGGCCGTCCGGGTGCGGCGCGGACGAGCGGGCGCCGGCCGCCGACGGGTCGGCCGCGGGCGGGCCCTGGACCGTCGTACAGGCGGTCAGGGCCGAGACAGCCACGGTCACGAGGAGCGTTGCGGTGGTCGTCGTTCGATGCACCCGCGCCACTCTGCTGGGTCGGGCCCCGTCCATGGCGCCGGACAAGCGGAGGATGCCCCGCACGGGTGATGTCCGGCCCCGTACGGAGGCTCCGGGCCCGGTGAAGGTGACGTCATTCGCCCGTGGCGCCGTCGAGGCGCTCGCGGAGCAGGTCGGCGTGCCCGTTGTGGCGGGCGTACTCCTCGATCATGTGGGTGTGGATCCAGCGCAGGGTGTACCGCTCACCGGTGCGCCGGTGCCTGCCGCGGGTCGGTTCGTCGAGGCGGGCACCGGCCGCGTTGCGCCGGGCCGCCTCGATCTCGGCCTGCCAGGTGGCGTGGGCGTCCTGCCAGGTGTCCGCCTCGGTCAGCCGGAACTCGCCGTCCGGGTTCTCGTCGCTGTAGTAGATCGGGTCCGCGTCCTCGTCCGCCAGCACCCTGCGGTACCAGCTCCGCTCCACCTCCGCCATGTGCCGCACCAGCCCCATCAGGGACAACGTCGACGGGGCCACGGCGGGGGTCCTGAGCTGGGCGTCGGTGAGGCCCTCGCACTTCCACGCGAGGGTCTGCCGGTGGTACTCCAGCCAGCCCTCCAGCATGGTGCGTTCGTCGGCGTCGGCGGCGGGTTCACGGCGTTCGGTCGTCATGTCGGCATCCTCGCCGATGAAGACCTACGCCCACCAGGTGTTTTCAGCGGCCCAGCATGCCGTCCAGCACCTCGCGCAGGCTCGCCCGCACCTCCCCGAGGCTCGGAACCTCGGAGTGGAACGTCCCTGCCACGCAGCTGAGCATCAGCCCGTCCGCCCAGGCGACCAGCGACAGCACATGGCGTGCCGGGTCGGCCGAGCCCATCGCCGTGACGAGTGCGCCGAGCTGCTCCCGGAAGCGGACGCCGGCCGCGTCGAAGTGGGCCCGCAGTTCGGGACGGCGCGTGGCCTCCAGGGCCAGTTCGTACCGGGCCAGCGTCAGGTCGCGGTTGCGGGTCAGCGCGCGGTGCGTCGCCAGCGCCAGCGCGTCCACCAGCGGGTCCAGGCCGTGGCGCGGGTCGGGTATCTCGTTCAGCGCCAGCACCCGCGCCTCCCGGTCCGCCAGGCGCCGCACCGCCAGTTCCAGGAGCGCCTGCCGGGTCCGGGCGAGGTTGGACGTGGAGCCCTGGGGGAGTCCGGCCGCCTCGTCGACCGCACGGTGTGTGAGTCCGCGCATGCCGCGCTCGGCGAGCAGGGCGAGAGCGGTGTCGGCGACGAGGCCGGCCCGGGAGGTGCCGGCGGGGGGCACGGGGGATGCGGTGCGTGCGGACATGGAGACCAACCTACCCGCCTCACTACGCCTGTAGTACAGTCGAGGCGGTGGGCGCACTACATCTGTAGTGAGCGTCGGTGAGTCCGAGGAGGAGCCATGACACGGACAAGGCGGGCCGTCGTGATCGGCGGCGGAATCGGCGGTCTGACCGCGGCGGCGGCCCTGCACCGGGCCGGCCTGCGGGTCACCGTCCTGGAGCGCACCCCCTCGCTCCAGCCGATCGGCGCGGCCATCTCCCTGTCGCCCAACGCCCTGCGCGCCCTGGACGTCATCGGCCTCGGCGACGAGATCCGCGGCCTCGCCGCCTGGCAGGGCGACGGAGGCCTGCGCACCCCGGGCGGGCGCTGGCTCTCCCGCTCCAGCGCCGAGGCCGCGGCGGCCCGGTTCGGGGGGCCGCTCGTGCTGCTGCACCGGTCCACCCTCATCGACCGCCTGGCCGCGCAGTTGCCGCCCGGTGCCGTTCGCACCGCCGCCGACGCGGTGCTCGCCGACCCCGGCGACAGCGACCGCCCGGCCCGGGTGCGCACCCCCGACGGCGAGCTGGAGGCCGACCTGGTCGTCGGAGCCGACGGTATCCGCTCCGCCGTACGCGGCGCACTGTTCCCGCACCACCCCGGCCCCGTCTACTCCGGCTTCACCACCTGGCGGGTGGTGATCCCGGTACCCGGCGTCGCGTTCGCTTCGCACGAGACCTGGGGACGAGGCCGCATCTGGGGCACGCATCCGCTCCAGGACGGCCGGGTCTACGCCTACGCCGCCGCCGTCGTCCCGGCCGGCGGCCACGCGGCCGACGAGAAGGCCGAACTGCTGCACCGGTACGGCGACTGGCACGACCCGATCCCCGCCGTCCTCGCCGCCGCCCGGCCCGAGGACGTCCTGCGCCACGACGTCCACCACCTCGCCGAGCCCCTGCCCGCCCACCACCGGGGCAGGACCGCCCTTGTCGGGGACGCCGCGCACGCCATGCCGCCGACCCTCGGCCAAGGCGGCAACCAGGCCATCGAGGACGCGATCGTGCTCGCCCACCACCACGACGACCTCGCCGCCTACACCGCCGCCCGGCTGCCCCGTACGACCGCCGTCGCCCGCCGGGCCGTCAAGGCCGCACGGCTCAACCTGATGACCCACCGCGCCGGGATCGCCGTACGCGACATCACGATCGCCGCGCTGTCCAAGGCCGGACCGGCCCTCTTCCTGCGCGGCTTCGACGGCATCGCCGACTGGCGGCCCCCGCGGCAGCCGTATGCTTCCCCGCAGACCCAGGTCGGCGAGCGTTAGAGGAGTACACCCCGTGAAGGTCGGCGTCATCGGACTCGGCGACATCGCGCAGAAGGCCTATCTGCCGGTGCTCGCCACCCTGCCCGGGGTCGAGTTGCACCTGCAGACCCGCACCCCGGCGACGCTCACCCGGGTCGCCGACGGGCTGCGCCTCCCGGACGGGCAGCGCCACGCCGGCCTCGACGCGCTCCTCGCCGAGGGCCTCGACGCCGCCTTCGTGCACGCGCCGACGACCGTCCACCCGGAGATCGTGACCCGGCTGCTGGAAGCCGGCGTCCCGACCTACGTCGACAAGCCGCTCGCCTACGAACTCGCCGACTCCGAGCGGCTGGTGGCCCTCGCCGAGGAACGGAACACCGGCCTCGCCGTCGGCTTCAACCGGCGCCACGCCCCCGGGTACGCGCAGTGCGCCGAGCACCCGCGCGAGCTGATCCTCATGCAGAAGAACCGCACAGGCCTGCCCGAGGAACCGCGCACCATGATCCTCGACGACTTCATACACGTCGTCGACACGCTGCGCTTCCTGGCGCCGGGGCCTGTCGACGACGTGACCGTCCGCGCCCGCGTCCAGGACGGCCTGCTCCACCACGTCGTGCTCCAGCTCGCCGGGGACGGCTTCACCGCGCTCGGCGTCATGAACCGGCTCAGCGGCTCGGCGGAGGAGATCCTCGAGGTGTCCGGCCAGGACACCAAGCGCCAGGTGGTCAACCTCGCCGAGGTGATCGACCACAAGGGCCGGCCGAGCGTGCAGCGGCGCGGCGACTGGGTCCCGGTGGCCCGCCAGCGCGGCATCGAGCAGGCGGTCCTCACCTTCCTCGACGCCGTGCGCGCCGGACAGGTGCTCAGTGCCCGGGACGCGCTGGAGACCCATGAGCTGTGCGAGCGGGTGGTGCGGGCGGTGGCGGAGCGCTCCGCCTGAGCCGCACCGTCCGTACGCCCTCGGCGGCGGCCCAGACCGCGAGGACCAGCAGCGCGCCCCGCACCGTCCAGTCGCCGTACCGGACGTACGGTGTGCTGCCGTGCGTGACCGGGACCTCGTACACCCGCGACGCGCTCGCGTCGGTGCCGAGCCACGACCCGATCCGCGAGCCGTTCGCGTCGTAGACGGCGGAGACGCCGGTCAGGGTCGCGTGCACCATCGGGCGGCCGGTCTCGGCGGCGCGCAGCGCGGCGAGCGAGGCGTGCTGCGCGGGCGCCCAGGTGTGCTGGAACGTCGACGTCGACGACTGGGCGAGCAGCACGTCCGCGCCGTCGGCGGCGAGCCGGCGGCTCATGTCGGGAAACGCGCTCTCGAAGCACACCATCGGCCCGATCCGCAGCCCGTCCCCGACGTCCATCACCACCTGCTCGGTTCCCCGCCGGCGGTCCTCGCCCGCCGCCTCGCCGACGGAGGTGGCCCAGCCGAGCAGGGAGCGGGCCGGGACGTACTCCCCGAACGGGACGAGCCGCATCTTGTCGTACCGGTCGCCGGTCGGGCCGTCGGGGCCGACGAGCACCGAGCTCTTGTAGATGCCCGGCTTGTCGGAGCGCCGCGCGTCCACGTTGACCAGGATGTCCGCGCCGGTCTCCCGCGACAGCGCCGCGAGCCGGCGCGCCAGGTCGGGCCGGTCGTCCAGGTCGAAGCCGACGCTGCTCTCGCCCCAGACGATCAGGTCGAGGTCCCGGTCGGCGAGCCGGCGGGTCAGCTCCTCCTCGCGGTCGAAGCGCCGGTCGGCACTGTCCCGGCCGGCGACGATGCCGGGCTGTACGACGGCGATCGCGACGCGGTTGTCGGCGTCGGGGCGCGGGGACCAGACCAAGGCCGCGGAGGTCGCGGCGGCGGTGGCGACGAGCCCGGCCAGGGCCGGCACCCGGGCCCGGCGGACGGCGACGAGCACGGCGACGGCGACATTGACGGCCACCACCAGGAAGCTCAGCAGCCACACCCCGCCCACCGAGGCGAGCCGCAGCGCCGGCGCCACCTGCCACTGACTCGCGCCGAGGACACCCCAGGGGCCGCCGAGCCCCTCCCAGGAACGGACCAGTTCCACCGCCAGCCAGCCCGACGGCAACACCACGAGCGCCGCCGCTGCCCGGCCGGCCGAGGGCGCCCCGCCCAGCAGCCGGCGCACCTGCCAGCCCCAGGGCGCCCACAGGGCGCCGAGCAGCGCGGCGATGACGAACGTGAACACGTGCAGGTTGGGCATCAGCCAGTGGTGCATGGCCAGCATGAATCCGAACCCGCCGCACCACCCGTCGTACGCCGCCCGCTTCCCGGTCGGCGCCGTCCGGGCCAGCAGCAGCCAGGGCACCAGCGCGACCCAGGCCCACCACCACAGGGCCGGACCCGGGAAGGCGAGCACGGGCAGCGCCCCGGCGACCGCGGCGGTACCCGAGCGCCGCCACGGAGAGGCGAGCCAGTGGTCGAGCGTCTTCATAGGCGCCTCCCTACCCCGTGGTCCCTTCAGTGTGCGCTCTCGGCGAGGCGGATTCAGTTGATCACATCGGACGTCCCGCGCCGGGGACGCCGACCAGTGGTTCATGAGCCGGGCGTCGGCACCTGTGCGGGCGGAGGGATCTCCTCTAGGATGATCGATGATCGATCAAAATTCGGACCTTTCGGTCTCGCGATCTGCTCACTCGACCTTCTGTCTCTTCCTTCTCTTCCCTCTCGGTCTCTTCCCTCTCGGTCTTCTTGTCCGATCTTCTGCTGGAGGTACTCATGAAGCGTCCCGTCACGGTGGTCACCGGTGGCAGCCGGGGAATCGGCGCCGCCGCCTGTCTGCGGCTCGCGGCGGACGGGCACGACGTCGTCGTGGGCTATGTGCGGGACTCGGCGGCCGCGGAGGGAGTCGTGGCGGGGGTGCGAGCGGCGGGGGGCCGCGGTGTCGCGGTACGGGTGGACACGTCGGTCGAGGCCGACGTCGACCGGCTCTTCGAGGTGGCGGAGGAGCGGCTCGGCCCGGTGACGGGACTGGTGAACAACGCGGCGGTGACCGGGCCGCTGGGACGGCTCGCCGACAGCGACACCGCCGACCTGCGCCGGGTCCTCGACGTCAACCTGCTGGGCGTGTTGCTGTGCGCCCGCCGCGCAGCGCGGCTGATGACCGAGCGGGGGAGCGGCGTGATCGTGAACGTGTCGTCGGGCGCCGCGACCATCGGCAGCCCGGGGGAGTACGTCCACTACGCCGCGACCAAGGCGGGCGTCGACGCCCTGACCCTGGGACTGGCCAAGGAACTCGGACCGGACGGTGTCCGCGTCAACGCCGTCGCGCCCGGGGTCGTGGACACCGAGATGCACGCGTCGATGGGCGACCCCGACCGGGCGCGGCGGATGGGGTCGGCCGTGCCGCTGGGCCGGGCGGGCCGGGCGGAGGAGATCGCCGCGGCGGTCTCCTGGCTGATGTCGCCGGACGCGTCGTACACCACGGGGACGGTACTGCGGGTGGCGGGCGGGCGCTGACGCCCAGGCGGTGCTGTGGACGGCCCGGCGGACGCCGGGCCGAGCGGACGGGCGCCCCGCGGGGCCCGCGGCGCATGTGCGGCGGTGGGCCCCTCGGGGCGCCGCGCGGCCACGGCCCTCAGGCCGCCTCGATGACCTCGCCGCGGATCGCGGTCGCCCACTCGACCACCAACAACTCGTACTCCACACGCTCCTGAGCCGACAGGGACCCGCCCGCGCGCCGCCACAGGGCACGGATCTCGTCGTTCAGCTCCGCGGCGGACCGCACGGAACCAGGGGTCACGGATTCGGGGGACATGCGGACAAGCCTAGGGGCAAGCACTGACAGAGCGCTACCGGACGGCTACACGAGCGGGCGCGGTCAGCCGGACGACTCCGCGGCGTGCGGGCTGAGTACACCCGTCGCGACCAGGGCGATGATGACGATCCCGAGCGCGATGCGGTACCAGACGAACGGCATGAAGCTCTTGGTCGAGATGAACTTCATGAACCGGTTCATGCGTCGAGGTCCTGAGCGGCTTTGACCTGCTGTTTTCCGCCACTCTTCAAGATCGAATAGGGGGCGGTGGGAGATGGCACTTTCCAGTGCTCTCCCTCGCTGGCCGCGAAACGCAGCCACCGGGTTTGCAGCGGGAATCAATCATGGAGATGCAGCACGCGCTTGAAGGCAGCATGGCGGCGAACGAGCTGCCCGCCCGGGGTCAGGATGAGTGAGCAATTCCGGGCAGCGGCAACGGAATCCGCATTGCACCTCCGTGCCCACATTGCGCGACTCGAAGACCGCGAACTGGCCGCCAGCGTGTTGGAGTGGCTGGAGCCACACCGAAGCGCGGTAGCAGCCCGGACGGCGCTCGACACCCTTCAGGACCGCCTGAGCCGCCATCTCCGAGGGCTCTACGCGGATCGGTAGGCAGTACCATTGCCACGATCAGACAAGCAACAAGCGCCCGTAGTCGGTGAGTACTTCGCGCACCTCGGGCACGTCCTCCGTGCGATCAGGGGAGAGGTCCCCGGATGCGGCGATGACGTTCCTGGTCAGGGGCGATGCGTTCTCAGGCTGTGAGTCGGAGCATGGCGGTAGCGTGATGAGGTCGTGACCGATAGTGATCAGCTGCGGCGGCGATGTTGGTCCAGCCTGCTTGGCGCATGAGTCCGATGGTGAGGTTGCGCAGGGTGGCCATGGCGCGGGGTGCGGTGCCGGTGCGTACTCGCGAGGCGTCCTCGCCGAACGTCACGTCTCTGACGTGGTGAAGGGCCTCAACTGACCAGTGATTCTGGATAAGTTCGGCGAATTGCGTCGGGCTGGCCTGTTCTGGTGGGCGACTGGTGATCGCGTAGACGGTTTTCGTCTCGGTCTTGCCGGTCTTGCGGTTGGTGCGGCGGCGCTTGATCTCCAGGACCTGGACGGCGTGCGGGAAGAGCAGGCCGGGGCGGACGGTGCAGACTTTCAGGCGGCGGACCGCGCGGCGGCCGTGCCCGGCTCCAGTGGTGCGGGCCTGCAGCGGGATCTGCTTCCAGGGCAGGTGCCGCAGCTGCTTGCGCAACTTCTTCTGGTTCCCGTTGACCACGAGGAGGTAGCGGCCGCCGGCGGCGATGATGTGCTCGGCGTGGGCGCGCTGGGTGTGCATCGCGTCGGCGGTGACGACGACGCCGCGCAGGTCGATCCGGGCCAGCAGTGGGGCGAAGGCGGGTATTTCGTTGCTCTTCGCGGCGATCTGACGCTGGGCGATCACGGTCTGGCAGGCGTGGAGCGCGGCGGCGAGCAGGTAGACGGCCTGGCCGTCGGTGCGGGATCCGCGCACGGTCTTGCCATCGACGGCCAGACCGACCAGCGTGTCGCCGGGTTCGTCGACCGGGTCAGCGGCGTACCGGGCGAGCCAGGCGCCCACGGCGTCGTCCAGGGCGTCGCCGTCCAGGCGGGCGAGGACTCGTCCCAGGGTGGAGGCGTTTGGCGTGCTGGCGGGCAGTCCAAGTTGTTCACGCAGCTCGGAGTCGGTGTCGGCGGCGAAGCGGGCGATGGCGGCCAGGGACGTGGCTCCGCCGAGGACGGCGACCAGGCACAGCGCGAGCAGGGAGCCCAGGCGGTAGCGGCGGCCCCGGGTCCGGCGCGGATCGGGTAGCCGGCCCAACACGTCCGCCAGGCAGGCGAGCTGTGATGGTTCCGGTTCCGGGCATGCGGAGTCGATGTCCGCGCAGTGGTACTGCAGGACACCGATCAGGGAGGATGACACGCGAACGCGACCCCTGTTCATGATCGAAGGCTTCGACAAGCTTGATCATCAGGGGTCGCGTCTCTCGTTGCAGAACTGGGTTGACGGTCCACGCCTGCGCGTACTTCTCCCGTCATACTCAGCGTGTTGAGCCGCGCCGGCCAGCGTCTCGGTCGCGCCGAAGGCGGGGCCCGCACCGGGCTCTCGGAGAGGAACCCACCGGGTTTTGGCTCTGCGCATCGGACGTGGCCATCTTCGCAGGCCATGTGTTACCGACCTTGTGGGCCGGTGCGGTGACCAACCAAGAAGGGGGCGGTACCGCTTGCTGTGGCGTCGAGAGGTCAGACGTGGAGCAGGTCGGTCGAGACCGTCCAGAGGCGCTTGGCGGTGGCGGGATCGAGCGCCCACTCCTTGACACCGTGCGGGTGCTGCGCGAGGTCGGCGTCGTTCGTCACGGTGTAGGCCTCTTGTGCATCGTCGAGGTAGTGGCCTCCGGAGTGCGCGAACTCCGGGGCGACGGCTGCGACGATGCTGGTGGCAGCGCCCTGCTCGACCGTTTTGTACGTGAAGACTCCTGCGGCTTCGGCCGCGTCGAGCGACTCCTTCTGTTGCGTTGTGAAGTTCCGCTGCAGTCCCGTCGCGACACCGCCGGGGTTCACCGCATTGGCGATGATGCCGTCGGATGCCCAGAGGCGACTTGCCTCGACGGCGAAGAGTGAGTTCGCTGTCTTCGACTGGGCGTAGGCAATCTGCGGATCGTAGCTGCGACGCTCGAAGTGGAGGTCGTCGAAGTCGATGCCAGCACGCATGTGCGCCGTCGAACTGACCGAGACGATCCGTGCTCCGTCACGGTCGGCCGCTCCCAGGGCCAAGGCGTCATGAAGGCCGATGGCGAGGGCGACGTGGCCAAGATGGTTCGTCGCGAATTGCAGCTCCCAGCCTTCACGTGTGCGTTCGAGGCCCCCGGTGACCACGCCCGCGTTGTTGATCAGCAGGTGCAGCGGGCCGTCCCACACGTCAACGAACCGCGTGACGGTGGTCCTGTCGGCAAGGTCCAGCCGGAGGGCTCGGGGTCGTATTCCCCTGGTCGACTTCTCGATCGTCTCAGCGACGGCACCCCCCGCCGTCGTGTTCCGGACAGCGAGCGTCACCTCGGCCCCGGCAGCGGTCAACGCGCGAGCCGTCTCGATCCCGATTCCGGAGGAAGCTCCCGTCACGATCGCGCGGACCCCGGTGAGGTCGACACCCCGCAATACCTCGTCCGCGGTGCTGGAGGCGGTGAAGGGCGTGGAGATGGGTTCGCGAGTAGCCATGGCAGTGACTATACGCACTAGCCTTGATTCGTATAGTACGACTCTCACTCGTATGCTCGGTCCATGAACAGGCTCACCCCCAGCCCCCCGCCGTCGACGGTCGCTGACACCGACCGTCGGACCATGGTTCTGGACTCCGCCATGGTCACGTTCGCGCGATTCGGTTACCGGAAGACCTCGATGGAGGAGGTGGCGCGGGCGGCGGACATCTCCCGGCCCGGGCTGTACTTCCTCTTCTCCTCGAAGGAGAGCCTGTTCCGCGCCGCCGTCACCCAGGCATTGGAGCGCGACCTCGCAGCGGTCGAACACGTCCTGGCCGACACCGGCCGACCCCTTGCGGAGCGCCTCCTCGATGCGTTCGACCAGTGGGCGGGCCGCTACATCGGCCCGCTGACACGGGATGTGGCGGTGGTCATCGAGGACAACCCCGGCCTCCTGGGGGAGATCGTCGAGACCACGCCGCAACGTTTCGAGCAACTGATCACAAACGCGATCGCCGTCGAGGCAGAACAAGCGGCGGCCCGCCAAGTCGCCCAGACGATGATCAGCGCATCGACCGGCCTCAAGCACCAGGCCGCATCGCGGGACTTCTACCTCGAACGACTGGAGGTCGCCATCAATCTCCTGGTGCGCTGAAGACGCTCACCGAAGCCGCGGGAGAGAGCCCGGCCGAACAGCCAGGTCCACCCGCCCGGCCAGATCTGGCACCGACCCCCCGCCACCGGACGATCCTCTGGCGCCCGGAACGTACGCCAACCCGGCAGGCTTCCACCCTGTTCGGCCTGCTTCAACACGTCTAACCAACAGGGAAGATGACGTACGCGATCAGCTCATCTCGCTGGCTGAGAACGCATCAGCCTTGCGTTCCTGGTCTCTTCGGCGGCCTGCTCGGGCTCGTTCGTGTCGGCCAGGGCCAACCGCGAGCCGCGACCGGTACGGAGCGACCTTCCGGGCGTGCGTGGCGCCGTAGCGTCCCAGCACGTCCGCGCTTGAGGTGAAGGACGCCTGGCTGAAGAAGGACGAAGACTCTAGTGACGGCGCTGAGGCACCGGATGAGGAACCGCTCGCTCCGGAAGAGGGCCAGGGGTAGTACCGAGTATGGGGAAGCAGACGCTCTGGGGCGTCCGCCGGGAGGCGGACGACCCAGAGTCACTCAGGGGTTAGGTGTTTCTCACGGAGCGAGGTCGAGCACCCGGACGCCGACCCCGTCCCAGGCCTTGGGCTGGACAGTGGCGACGCGTGCCCCATCCAGGCGCTCGGGGCCGGGCATGGCCACATGGTGGGTGTGGCACCAGCCCAGAGACCGCTCGTGGCCCGAGACGGCCAAGACGGCGGCGAGATCGAGCGGATGAAAAACCACCTGGTCGAGCATTCCGAGGTGGCCGGCGAGCCCGGTGCGTACCCGGTCCGCTTCGGCGAGTGTGGCCAGCGCGACGTGGACGCGCCAGGCCCCGGTCTCGGCGGCCTGATACAGAAGGCGGGAGGCCAGGGCATTGCCTGAGCCCAGAGCGAGCAGCGCGCTGTCGTCGAGGACTACATCGACAGGGGCGACAGGATTCACGTGGCGCTGCCGAGCCGGCGCGTGAGCTCATCGTCCGCTGCGCGGTCCTGCTCGGGATCCGGGGCGTAGCCGGAGAGCGCGTGCAGGACTTCGAGGGTCTTCGCGACCTGCTCGTCCCGCTCGCTCTGCGTGAGGGTGTGCGTGGCGAATTCGCCGACGAGCCCCGCGATCGTTGTGTCCTTCTCAGCGGCCAGGATCGCCAGCCGGTCCCGGACACTGCTCTCGACCTTGATCGTTGTGTGTGCCATGCCTGACAGAATACATCGGGTATACCCACCCGGGGAGGCGATTGAGGTAGCTGCTTGCGCCTCCCTCGGCCAGGGGCCGAGGGAGGCTCGGTAGGTGTGATTTCGCAAGCGAGAGCTCTACCGCATGCTCTGGCGGAACCGGCGCGAACGGGCTGAGGGAATCGAGATTCTCCGCAAGCACGAGGCGTCCGTGCTATGCGTCAAGGGCCCCGAGTTGGACCTCAGGACGGCCGCTGGCCGCCTCCTCGCCGGCCTCCTCGGCGAGGTCGAGCAGATGCCGAAGCGGGAGCGGCGGGAGATGCGCCAGCGCGTCGAGCGCGGTCTGCCGCCGGCCGGGCCGCGCTGCTTCGGTTACACCGCAGACGGCGCGGAGCTCATCGAAGACGAGGCCGCCGAGGTCAAGGACTGCTTTCACGCGCTGCTCGCCGGAGCGACCCTCTCCGGCATGGGCGCCGACCCCAACGCGCGCGGTGCCATCCTCGACCGCAACGGCAGCTGCAGCTTGGCCCGCGCTTCGAGCACGGCGGGGTAGAGGCTGCCGGTGGTCGACATGCCGAGATGATGTCGTCAAAGTCGCTGCTGGCGTCTGCCGTAGTGGTGGGGTTCGTTTTGGGCCTTGGGTCAATGCCCCAGCACCACCCGCCCCGGGCAGTGGAACCCGGTGCCCAGCCGACGCGACAGCCGGGCCGCCGGCCTGCCCGCCGTCAGCTCCGGAAGTGAAAAGGCCCACCGCCTCCGTCAGCGGACCCTCGCGAAAGATCGAGGCTAATAAGAGCCTTCGCCGTTCAAGGCGGCGACCGTCCCGTACCTCGCCGGTCGACAGGAGCGCGGCCCATGAATGGTCTCGACCATGAACCGTGACCACTCACAGTCCAAGATCTACTTTCCCACAGGGCCTAAAAGACGTCGCGCAGGGTCTCCAGGAGGCAGGCTATGTTCTCTTCGTCGCGGCGGTAGTAGGTCCACTTGCCTCGCCGGGTGGCGACCACCAGCCCGGCCTGCCGCAGCGTCGTGAGGTACTGCGAGGTGGTCGGCTGACTGAGACCGGCGCGCCGCTGGATGTCGCTCACACAAACACCGATCTCGACATCGCCGGGCTTCTGGCCAGGGAAGCTCATCGGCTCCTTGAGCCACACCAGCATCTGGCGGCGGGCTGGATTGGACAGGGCCCGGAACACAGCCAACAACTCCGCCTCCGAGAACACGCACTCATCCTAACGCAGAAATGCAATGTATTGCCGATTTGCAATGTGTCGATTTATATTGGCCGCATGTCTACTTCGATGCGTGTGATGGAACTCGTCAGCTTCGGTGGCGCGGACACCGCGTTCGCCGCCCGAGAGCTGCCGCGGCCTGCTCCGGGACCCGGTCAGGTACTGGTGCAGGTGATGGCCACGTCCGTGAATCCCCTTGATCTGCAGACCCGGCGCGGCGACTACCGCGACCAGGTCGCGTTGCCCGCGGTGATCGGCAACGACGTGTCCGGAGTGGTGGTCGAGACCGGCCCCGGGGCGGACGATTTCCAGCCGGGTGACGAGGTCTGGTACCTGGCGCCGGTGTTCGCGGGGCAGGGAACCTATGCCGAGTTCCACGTGGTAGACCAGGCACTGGTCGCCCGCAAGCCCACGCGCCTCTCGCACGTCGAGGCCGCCGGTCTCGTGCTCGTGGGCGTGACGATGTGGGAAGCGCTGGTCGAACGCGCCGCGGTGCGGGCCGGGGAAAGGGTCCTGGTGCACGGCGGAGCGGGCGGGGTCGGTTCGGTCGCCATTCAGATCGCCAAGGCGCTCGGAGCCGAGGTGGTCACCACCGCGCGGGCCAGGGACCACGAGTTCGTCACCGAACTGGGCGCAGACACCGCGATCGACTTCTCGGCCGGTGACTACGCGCCGCAGGTCCGCGCGATGGGCGGGGCGGACGTCGTCCTGGACACCGTAGGCCGGGACACCCTCACCCGCAGCCCGGAGATCCTCGCCGACCGTGGCCGTGTGGTGTCCATCGTGGACACCCCCGAACCCCAGAACCTGCTCGCCGCGTGGGGCGTGAACGCGACCTACCACTTCATCTTCGTCAGCCCCGGCCGGGCGAAGCTCGAGGCCCTCGGCCGACTGGTCGACCAGGGCAAACTCCGACCGGTGATCGGTGCTGTGCACCCGCTGGCCGACATCGCGCAGGCACACGCACTGCTGGAAGGCGGCTCTACCGCCGAGGGCCGTAGCCGCCCCCGCGGCAAGATCGCCATCGCCGTGCACCCCCTGACTTAGCACTCAAGCCGTTGACCAGCGGTAATGGAGAAGTCCGGCTGGAGTACTAGTAGTCCACAAACTTGGCCCCGGCCTCTACGCCGCCACTGCATGGGCCCTAACACCCCCTGCGTGACCTGCGAAAACGTTAACTACCCGGCCTTGGGTCAGGGCCCGTCGCCGGTCGGCCGAGGGTGCTGGATCGCCAGGCGCTGCGCGGGATCCTGTTTGTGCTGCATACCGGGATCCAGTGGGAGCACCTGCCGCAGGAGCTGGGCTTCGGTTCGGGCATGACGTGCTGGCGCCGACTAGCAGCTTGGAACGAGGCCGGCGTCTGGAACCGGCTCCGCCGCGTGCTGCTGGCAAGGCTGCGAGCGGCGAAACAGCTCGACTGGTCGCGGGCGGTGATCGACTCCTCCCACGTTCGGGCCGCTCGGCGCGGCCCAGAAGCGGGCCCAGCCCGGTCGACTGCGCACGGCCGGGCAGAAAGCACCACATCCTCGTCGACGGGCAGGGCATCCCGAAGGACTGGTCAAGCTCCTGTCCCACGGCTCCACGGATGAGATCCTTGCCGATGCTGGCTACCGAGGGCTCGGAGCGCAGACCAGCGGACGCGTTGTGCCGCCCCACGCCGTAAGTCTCAGAAAGAACGCCCCTGGATTGGTACAAGGAGACGCGAGCGCGAGTGCAAGGTCCTCTGTCCCGGGGTATTCGGGTCGAGCACGGCATCGGCCATCGAAGAGCTGGCGGGAACGGGTATGCCGTCCTGGCCGCCGAGAGCGCATGCACGACACCATTCAAGCTGGGGCCGGCCTACGTTCCAGGAGCCGCACGACCTGTCTAATAGTTGCTCTTGTGTTGGGTTGTGATGAGCTGCTACTACAACGGAGCGTCCATCTGATGGCACCCGGGGTCGAGAAGGCGGCGAACGCTGTGTCCAGCAGCTTACCTGGGTCCTCTTGGCCGTCGCTGGCACTCCATTGCCCAAGGACGATCCACAATATTTCGAGCGCCGCCGCCCGGCGGAGGACCTCGTTCTCCTGCTCCAGCAGCTTGATCCGCTGACGTGCTTCCCGCAGTTCCGTACTTTCCTGGCTGGTTATCCCGGGCTTGGCCTCGTCGTCGATGTCCGCCCGCCTCATCCATTTCCACAACGTCATCGGATGGACTCCGAAGTCCTTGGCCACCTGCTCGACCGTCACCCCCGGGCCGCGGTTCCTCGCGACCCGCACGACGTCTTCACGGAACTCTTCGGGATAAGGCTTGGGCACAGCGACATTCTTCCCACCCGCCCCACAGGGCAGGCCAGTTCAGATGTCACCCGATCGTCAGCAGCCCCTCAGCGACTGGTGCGCGCTGCCCGCACCCCACCACGGCGAAGCCGCCAACACCGCCACCTCGCAGCCCGCCGCGCGGCGCTCGCCCCATTCGTCACCCGCTACCTCGCCGCCGCCGACAGCCTCGTCGGCGCACGCACCTTCGAAGAGCGTCACCTCGCCGGCTTCGCCGCCCTGCGCACCACCGACCTGTCCGCCCTGGCCCGTACAGAGGTACGCCCCACCGGCGAGCGGCTTCTCCGTCTGGTCAGGTCCATCCCACAGGACCCCGCCCAGCTGACCGCCTGGTACGAACACCACCTCGACCAGGCCTGAACCCCACCGTCCCCGGAAGAAGGAGCAACCGCACGATGAGCGATCAACTGCCCGACCCGACAGCGTTCATAGACCCAATCGGACGCGGGAAGGCGCCCCTGCCGGCCGACGCCCACGGCGACCAGTACGCGGCCGTGCTGAGACGCGCCCTGCACACCGTCGAATGCCGCGAGCTCGGCCCGGAGGCCGCCGACCAGAAGTTCGGACCGTTCGCGGACACCGCGGACAGCCGTGTGAACGTGCTCGTGGACGAGGACCAGATCCGGGCCCGCCACCCCGGCTACGACGAGCTCCACCACCTGGCGCACGCGGTCCGTGAACGAGGACCGGCGGTGGACGTCGTCATGGTGGCACGCAGGCCGACCATGCTGTTCATGGACGAGATGACCCACGTCGTCAGTAAGGCCGCCGAGCCTGCCTCCGGCCCGGCGCACCCGATGGGTGTACGAGCCGAGTCGGCCACTGCGACCGGTCTGGTGGTCCCCGAGAGGTGAGCGTGAAGCGGCGGACGAGCGGTGACGGTTCGGGCCCGGAGGCGGTGGGCGCCGCATTCGCATCGTCGGACGTGGCGCGGGCGAGCGTGCCAGGAGCGGCGGGCGATCGGGAGCGAGGGGTCTCGACATGGGAATGCGGCCCGAAGGGGTCGCCCTCTTCAGCGACGAGGCGTCCGCGGTGGCGAGAGCCGTGCCCGGCGCGGCCCGGAACCTGCCGCGGCCACTGGACACCCTGACCTGGCAGGAGCCCTCCGTCCTGGAGGACGTGGACGACGACGCGCGGTGACCGCATGGCCCGGGCGACGTCGCCTCTCGCCGCTCGGCTGATCAGCCCAGACGCCCCACCACGATCACCGGTTGTGCCAAGCAGAGTGGTCCTCGTTCCACTGTTCCCGGGCCCGGGCCCTCTCCACTTCGGCGTCCAGACGTTCGATGCGCGTTCCGTCCTCGATGTGGATATCGGCGTGCGACGAACCAGCGTGGTACCGGTGGCGCTGGCTGACCATGACCACGGTCCGGGCGATAACCGCCTGGTTCGGCAATGCCATCGCCGTCGACACGAAAGACCCCGCCGGGCCGCCCGGCACCGAGATCCAGTCGTCCTCGCCGGCCTGGCAGGGGAAGATCAGGTCTCCGACCTTCGGCGGCGTTCGGTCGCCCCGTCGGCTTACCGAGGCGTATTGCCGAAGCTTGCCCATCTTCCCGGCGCCTGCCCGGCCCGTGCGCCCCACCCTCATGACCATCTTTCGGGCGGCCTCCCGGCTCGAAGAACCGTGAGCCCGCCTGAACGCCCCGAGGACCAAGCCTAGTTGACGCGTCAATCACCGACCTCTAGTGTAGATGACGCGTCAACCAAATGGTGGGGGTCGCCGGCCCGGCCATCCGTATCTGCCTCA
Source organism: Streptomyces sp. WG7 (assembly GCF_049975785.1). Taxonomy (NCBI): domain Bacteria; kingdom Bacillati; phylum Actinomycetota; class Actinomycetes; order Kitasatosporales; family Streptomycetaceae; genus Streptomyces; species Streptomyces sp. WG7. The sequence continues at coordinate 135,765 of NZ_JBNGGE010000008.1, read as the reverse complement.
CTGCGGGGCATCGAGATGCCGGGAGCCGCCGGAGACCCGCGGACGCAAGGCTTCAGAAGGGGAATCCCGTGAGTTCTGAGAACAAGGCCGGACTCGGCGCGCTGCTGACGCCCGAGGACAGCGTGCTCGCCCTCATCGACCATCAGCCGTTCCAGTTCGCCAACCTGCACAGCCATGAACCGACGATGGTCATCAACAACGTCGTCGGGCTCGCCAAGGCAGCCAAGGTGTTCGACGTTCCGACCATTCTGACAACCGTCGTGGAGGAGCGCGGCGGCCTTCTTCTCCAGGGTCTGCAGGATGTGTTCCCGGAGCAGAAGCCGATCAACAGGACCCTCATCAACACCTGGCAGGACGAGCGTGTCGTGGATGCCGTCAAGGCGACCGGGCGCAAGAAGCTGATCATTGCCGGCCTCTATACGGAGATCTGTGTGGCCATGCCGGCGATACAGGCGGCGGGCGAGGGCTTCGAGGTCTACGTCGTCACCGACGCGTCGGGCGGTGTGTCGAAGGAGGCCCACGACGTGGCGGTGCAGCGCATGATCCAGGCGGGCGTGGTCCCGGTCACCTGGACGGCCGTGCTGGGCGAGTGGCAGCGGGACTGGGCCCGCGAGGAGACCGTGCAGGGTGTCGCCGAGGTCCAGGCACAGCACGGCGGTGCCAGCGCTGTGGCCTACGCCTGGGAGATGCAGTTGCTGGCCACGCCCACGGGAGAAGAGGCCTGACATCGCCGCCGCCCCGGCACTGATCCGTTTCGGCTACCGCCTGTCGTTGACCCGCTTCTCGCGGACACCACCCGGCCGGCCCCTTTGGCCCATGAAAACCGGTGCCAGGACGCCGACAGCCGCCCCGGGGGTTCGTCCGGTACGACGACGCGTACGACGTGGATCTCACCGCCGGGCGACGGCGGCCCATAGCGGCCTGCCGAGAACGGGCCGCCGGATGGTCCGGCGGCCCGTGTCCGTCAACCCGGGGACGGGCATCAACCGAGGGGGAGTCGGCGCGGTCCGGAATACTCGCGCCGAGTGACACCGTCGTTCGCGTGGGCACCGGCCGTACGCGTTGCCGGAGAGCCGCATCGGGAGGACGGAGCACCGGCGTGGACATCTTCCTCGTGGGCATCACCGGTGGTATCGGGGCTCTGCTGGCGGAACGGCTTCGATCGCGAGGCGACACGGTGCACGGGTTGACCCGTCGAGACGATCAGCAGGCCGACCAGACAACACGAAGCTTTCACGCGCGAGTCGGCGAATTGGCCGACATGACGGTGGAACAACTGGCAGCGGCCTTCGGCAAGGTCGACGCCCTTGTCTTCAGTGCCGGATCGAACGGCGGCAGCAGGGACGTCACGACGGCCGTCGCCGGTGATGGAGTCGTCAAAGCGATCAAGGCGGCACGCCTTGCCGATGTGGAGCGCTTCGTGCTGGTGTCGGTGCTTCCGGAATCATGGCGGGAGCGCGACCTCGGGGACGAAGTCGAATACTACTTCGCCGTGAAGAAGAGCGCGGAGGTCGCACTCAGCCGCAGCGGACTGAATTGGCTGATTGTCCGTCCCTCGCTCCTCCTCGACGATCCGGGAACCGGCACCGTGTCGCTCGGCCCGGCGGAACTCCATGGGGAGATCGCTCGCGAAGACGTCGCCGCCACCCTCGCCGAACTCCTCCACGAGCCCCGGATCGGTCGGCAGATCCTCGAACTCGACACGGGGTCCACACCCATCGAGGAGGCGGTCCGTGCAAACGTCCGTTCCTGACGACACGCTCACGAGTCACGAGTGGCGACGAGCGCAGTCACCGAACGGGACTCAGCGGCTGTCTTGAGACACTCACTGATGCGACGACGCCACGGCGGTTGTGCTGATGACGCTGTTGACGATGACCGCGGCCATGGTGCGTGCGACCGCCTCGCCGGCGGCTCCGGCACCCCAGTTGCCGCGTTCCAGCTCCCGGGCCCGGTCGATCACCACCGAGGTCCAGGGGATCTGCGGATCGAACTGGGGGAGCGTACCGCTGGCCCAGATCAGAGCCGCCAGTGCGGCGATGCGAGCCGTTGGCTCCGCACGGTCGACGAGGACGTCGCGGACTTCTTCGAGGAGACCGGCCCGACGCCCGTTCCGGCTGTCCTTGAGGACGGTCGTCCTGAAGAAGCCGAACACCTTGCGGCTGTCCCTGCGAATGTCGCCGCGGGCGATGAGGCGTTCCAGCACAGGGTGGCGGAGTCCCGGGCCGATCGCGGGGAGCACCGTCTGCACGCCGCGTGGTCTGTCCGACACATACTCCCAGGCGGAGAGGAGGATCTCGTCCGACGGCGGCGGCTTGTCCCGGACGGCTTCCACGGTGACGGCCCCGGCCCGGGTTGTCGTCACGGCTACGGATTCGTGAAGGGCGAGGTCCGCGAGCGCGGCTCCGGCGAGCACGTGGAAGAGAGTGGTCTCTCCGGCGACGACTCCGGACTCGGGTTGAAAGAGCAGAAGCAGGAGGTCCTCGGGCAGGGTGGGGGAGTCCGGACCAGTCGCGGTCCCGGGTGTCTCTGTCCTTGCCTCGGTGGATGGTTCGTCAGCTTGTTCAGTCATGTGTAGGGTTCCTTCCCTTACCGCCCGGAGCGCGTACGGTCAAGGGCGTGTCACCGGAGGCGGGCCGGAGACCGTGCCCGTTCTGATCGGTGTGCGCCGCGGTGCGGATTCCTCCCTGCGTGATCAACCGCCCTGACCTCCTCCCGCGAACGTGGCGTGCAGGTCGGCGCGGTCCACATGGTCCACATGGTCCACGAGCATGACTCGGCCGTCATCGCCGGGATAGGGATCGGGCATGACCGATTCCGGGTCGACCAGGTAGACCTCGTGACCATCCAGCGTCAGCCGGCGCGCGACCTCCAGCAGCACGCGCCGCGCCACGTCGTCGATCGAGTAGACCCGTGTCAGGTCCAGAGCCACCCTGACGTCCGCAGGGGGAATGTCCATGGCTTCCTGAACGACTCGCTCGGCTCCGGCGAAGCCGATGCCACCTTGCAGTTGCAGGATCCGGAGCGCGTTCGGTCCGCTGCCAACGACATGGTGGGACCGCACGACGGCACGTGCGGCGGCGGGGACCTCCATCACATGCAGACCCATGTCGGAAGAAAAGCGTTCGAACAGTGACACCCCGCGAACGCTGTTCCCGTGACCATCCAGCCGTGGTGAGAACGTGGCTATGCCGATCTGTCCCGGGAGCGCGCCGATCAGGCCTCCGGCCACCCCGCTCTTCGCCGGGATGCCGACCTGGGTCGCCCAGTCACCAGCGGCGTCGTACATTCCACAGCTGAACATGACGCTCAGCACCTGACGCACCACCGGTTCCGGCACCACCTGCTCGCCCGAGAGCGGGTTCTTCCCACGGTTGGCCAACGTCGCGGCCATCATGGCGAGATCCCGCGTGGTGACGAGCACCGAACACTGGCGGGTGTAGCCGTCCACGATGACCCTCGGGTCCTCGGTGAGGACGTTGTGGTTGCGGAGCATATGGGCAATGGCGAGGTTGCGGTGCGCGTGCTCCATTTCTGACACACACACCGCCTCATCCATCTTCAGCCGCCGACCCGCAAACGCCGAGAGACCGTGGAGCACGCGTTCCACACGCTCCCTCGGTTTCAGGCCCTCTGTGCCGGCCAGCGAGTGCACGGTGATCGCGCCGGCGTTGATCATGGGATTGAGAGGGCGCCCCGTATCGCTCTCGAGCGAGATTTCGTTGAACGCCTCTCCGGACGGCTCGACACCGACTTTGGCGAGCACGGGGTCGAATCCACGGTCGGACAGCGCCAACGCGTAGACGAACGGCTTGGAGATCGATTGAATGGTGAACTCGGTATCGATGTCACCGGCACCGTAGACCTCTCCGTCAATCATGGCGAAGGCCGCACCGAGGCGCTCGGGGTCCGCTGCCGCGAGCTCAGGGATGTATCCCGCCGGCTCCCCGGACGTGTCCGGCTCCACGTCTCTCAATGCCTCGGCCAGATAGTCGGGAATGATGGGCCGCATTCGTCCTCCATGCATCATGGCAGTCCTCACGCTGCGAGAACCGCGTTCCGTCCGCCCTGGGACCGGGTTGCACCTGGCGGCGTGTCACTGCGTCACAGTGTCGATGTACTCCACGGGGATGACCTGACGCCCCGCCGGGCCCGGCGCGCGTGATCACTCCTGTGTCCTCGGTGCGCCCCGTCAGAACACCCCGACGTCAGCGGTGAATTGGCCTCCCTGTCCCCGTCGGCGCGGAGATGTGCAAGAGCTGATCGAGCCGGCGATGTGGAGGGCGACCGTTGCGGATATACACCGGTGCCCCGCTACGAGTGCTCAAGAAGTTCTGTCGGAGCAGGGGCGGCGGTGAGTACGCGAAGCCGGTCGGCGTCGACATGTGCTCCGAAGGCGGGGTTTCCGGGCTCGAGCCGGACGCCCGCTGCGAGCTCGCCGATGACGAGTGGGTCGAATCCGAGGGTGTCGACCAGCGCGGACACGATGGTGAGATCCTCGGGCGAGTCACCGGCGATCGCGATGGCCTTGCGTCCGAGGCCACCGGCTGGACGAGCCCCGTCCTCGAGGTCGTGGTAACCCATGTGGTTGAGGGCCTTCACGACACGCGCGCCCGTCAGGAACCGCTGAACGACTTCGCTCGACGACGTGTCGGGCGGGAGGAGCGCGTCGCGGGCACCATCGACCTCCCACCAGTGGTTCATCGCGTCGATGACCAGCTTGCCTTCGAGCTTCGCAACCGGGAGGTCGCGGTGTTTGCCGAGCGGGAGCGCCAGGATCACCACGTCGGCGGCATCCGTGGCCTGGGCCGACCACACGGCGGTTGCCCCGGGGGTGAGAATTCTGGCGGTGAGCGCGATCCTGGAGGGGTCACCGGACCCGGAGATCAGGACTCGATAGCCGGCGGCGGCCGCCAGGCGCGCCAGGACGGTGCCGACCTTACCGGCTCCCAGGATCCCGATGGTGGTGACCGGGTTGGTCATCGCGTCGCTCCCGCCGTGGCCGTCGGCTGCTCGGCCAGAAGCTCGCGGATCCGAGGGATGACCTGGGTGCCGTACAGCTCGACCGAACGCAGACGGGCGGAGGCTGAAACGGTGCCGGCGGCGGAGTAGATCATGTCGAACCGGCCCGCGTTCAATACCCTGATGGCGCGGGCGATCTTGACCGCGACCGTCTCGACCGAGCCGACGTACAGCGACCCGCGGTCCACCTCGGCGTCGAATTCCTCCCGGCGGAGCGGCGGCCAGCCGCGCTGCCCCCCGATCCGGTCGCGGATCTCCTTGTACCCGGGGTAGAACAGCTCCTTGGCCTCTTCGTCGGTGGAGGCGACGAAGCCGGGCGAATGCGTCCCGATCGGCTGTGCGGTCGTGCCGAACTCCTGGCTGGCACGCCGGTACAGGTCCACGTAGGGAGCGAACCGGTCGGGCGCGCCGCCGATGATGGCCAGCATGAGCCGGAAGCCGTACTGAGCGGTGCGGATCACGGACTGCGGTGTCCCGCCCACCCCTACCCATGTGCTGAGACGTCCCGAATCCGTCTTCGGGTACACGTCCGCATCGTGCAGGGCGGCGCGAGTAGTGCCTTCCCAGGTGACCGGCTTCTCGTCGAGGAGTCGATGGAAGAGGTCGATCTTCTCCTCGAACAGCACCTCGTAGTCCGTGAGGTCGTACCCGAACAGGGGGAACGACTCGGTGAAGGAACCACGTCCCAGAATCACCTCGGCGCGGCCGTTGGAGAGCGCGTCGACCGTGGCGAACCGCTGGAACACGCGCACCGGGTCGTCCGAGGACAGCACCGTCACGCCCGAGGCGAGCCGGATCCGCTTCGTGGCTGTCGCGATGCCCGCCAGCACGGTCTCAGGGCTGGAGATCGCGTACTCGGGACGGTGGTGCTCGCCCAACGCGACCACGTCGATACCGACCTGGTCGGCAAGGACCGCTTCGGTCACCGCCGCGCGGATCGCCTGGGCATGCGAGACGATCTCGCCTCGGTCGTTCCGGGGGCGGTCTCCGAAGCTGTCGATACCGAACTCGATCTGCGGCACGTCCATCGTGTTCACTTCGCTCAGCGCTTTCGTCGTGGCGGGGCGTGGCGGGGGCGTGTGGAGCGACGGCCTGACGGAACGGCCGTCCAGGGCGGCTGCGCGAGTTTTCCGCCCGTCAGGCTCCGGGCCAGGTCACTCCCACCGATCTAGTTGACATGTAAACCATGACACCTTATGGTTTACATGTCAACTAGATCGCGGTGTGATGCCGGCAATCCAGGCGTACGCCGATCCGCGGAGCTCGGCCGCCGGGGCGTTCGGTGATTCGTGGGTGCCGGCCGGCCGCAGGTTGAACTCAACTCGCCATCGAAGATGTGATCCTCTGTCGGAAGGGCGTCTCATGACCAGGCAGCTGACCGGCCGCAGCTACCGCTTCGACCTCGGCGACCTGAAGGTGCGCTTCACCTTCGACTCGCCGACCCAGGGCAGCTTCGTGGTGGTGCACGGCGCGGGTCTCGCCCTCGACGGTCACGCCGAAACGGTGGCTCTGAACCTGCGGGAAATCCGCGAAGGGGTCTACCTGAACTCCTGGACCGAGGCGAGCGGGGCCACGGTGACGCACCTGGAGGACTTCGAGAACGGGACGCTGTATTCGAACGTGACCGTCGACGGCAAGCTCCACCACTTCACCGGAACGATCGAGGAGGCCTGACCATGGCCCAGTACGCCGCAGCGCAGGACGATCAGGCACAAAGCAACGTCGACATCGTCCTCACCGCCATGCGGGAGTTGTTCGCCGACAAGGACCTCACCGCGATAGACCGATACTGGGCCGAGCCCTACATTCAGCACAGCCCGCAGATGCCCAATGGGCTCGACACCCTGCGCCAGGTCGTTCCGAACCTGGAGGGCTTCTCCTGGGAGCCGCAGCGGATCGCCGCCCAGGGCGATCTGGTCTTCACCCACAGCATCGTCCACGGCTGGGCCCCGGACCCCGTGGTCATCGTCGACATCTTCCGGCTGGACGACGGACGCATCGTGGAGCACTGGGACGTCGTCCAGGAGATCGTCCCTCCGGAAGAATCAGCCAACGGCAACGCCATGGTCTAGTCAGGCTGCTTCTCCATGTGGTCCAGGACGCGCTGGGAGATTCGGCCGAGTGTGCTGAGCTGGTTTGGGGTCAGGGCATCGATGAACAGGTGGCGGACGTGCTCGACGTGCAGGGGTGCGGCCTCTTCGATCGCCTTGTAGCCGGCCGGGGTGGCGACGATGAACGCTCCGCGTCCGTCGTCGGGACACTCCTCCCTCGCTACGAGCCCGCGTTTCGCCATCCGTGTGACCTGGTGGGACATCCGGCTCTTCTCCCACTCCACGAGTTTGGCGAGATCCAGGAAGCGCATCCGGCCATTACCTCTCTCGGTGAGGCTGACGAGCACGATGTAGTCGGCCGCCGACATCCCGGAGTCGGCCTGGACGCGTCGGGACAGCCGTCCGATGAGCTTCTCCTGCATGCGGATGAAGCTGTCCCAGGCGGCCTTCTGCTCCGGGTCGAGCCAGCGCGGTTGTGCGTCCATGAGGCCAGTCTACGAAATCGTTGACAGCTCATCTACCGGAGGTGCCGGTGTGAGCCGTGTTTCCCGCAGGTCCGGAGTCCGGCATCCCGCGCTGCACCGCGGACGTCCCGCGGAGGTTTCAGTTGATGCGTCAACATCGTAGGGCTAGGCTGATGTCCTGGCTGACGGGATTCTGCCGAGCCGGGCGGGATCAGGCGCACGAGGAGGACACATGACGGTAGAAGTGAGAGACGTGCCCGAGGCGAAGCGCTACGAGGCCCGTGTCGATGGAGAGTCCAAGGTGGCGGGCGTCGCGGAGTACATCCGTACGGCGGAACTCGTGGCGTTCGTGCACACCGAGGTCGAGGCGGAGTACGAGGGCGCGGGAGTCGGGTCCGCGCTGGCCCGCACGGCCCTCGACGAGGCGCGCGCCGCGAACCTGCGGGTGCTGGCCACCTGTCCCTTCATCGCGGGCTGGATCAGCAGGCACCCCGAGTACCAGGACCTGCTGTACCAGTCCCGCAGCAAGGTCACCGACTGACAAGCCGAGCACGACGGGAGCGGGAGGCGGGCATGAGCGGCGAAGCCGAACAGAAGGCATATCAAACGGAATCGATCACGGTGACCTTCGAGGCGAGGCGCTGCCTCCACGCCGCCGAATGCGTCCAGGGGCTGCCCGAGGTGTTCGACCCGACGAGGCGACCGTGGATCCAGCCGGACAGGACCACGGCCGAGCGCCTGGCGGAGGTCGTCCGGCGCTGTCCCTCGGGCGCGCTCCAGTACGAACTCGTGGAGGGCGGGGCGGAAGCCCCCGAACAGCCCACCACGATCACCCGAAGCGCCGCCGGGCAACTGGCCGTGCGCGGGCAGCTGAACGTGGACACGCCGCACGGCGCACGCGCCGAGACCAGGGTCATCCTGTGCGGCTGCGGTCAGAGCGGTCTCCAGCCGTACTGTGACCACGCGGGGCCCTGCGGTCGGTGAGGCGGCCGTGCCCGCCTCCCGCGGGTGACCCCAGGGCCTGGGAGCCGAGCCCATCTCCCCGGCCGTGCGGTGCTCCGGCTGCGACCTGTGACGTGCTGCCGCTACGAAGCGGCAGTGCTGGTCGCAGCCGTCGACCCAATGGCTGCGACCAGCACGGTCGGCACCCCCTCGTCCGGCGAGCGTCAGTTCCAGGGTCCCGGCAGGGGTTCTCACCCAGCAGCTCCGCCGCGGCCGCACAGAGATCTTCGCCGAAGAGCTGGTTGCTGCCCCATGGGGAGCCCCACAGATCGGACGCGGCCCGTGCCGCAGCGCGCCAGAACAGTCCTCGTCGCAGCGCCACCTGCGGATCTGAGCAGCCATCTCCGGTGTGATCGTCGCCGGGGCACCAGTGTTGTGCGTCATCCCGGCGACCCCAGGGACGCTGCGGAGAAGGCGTGGCCACCGGATTTCACCTTCGCCTGCCCGGCGGATCCGCCAGGGCTCGGCCCTCAGAAATCGACCGGCGCACCACTTCGGGGACTTCCCGGACGCCGGAGCCGGGAGCGCCATCCGGTGACCGCCACGATCCGAAAGAGTGGCCCTAGCGGTCGCGACGCGGCGGTACGGGGTGCTTGCTCATGATCGACACGCGATTGAACGCGTTGATGGTGACCGCCACCCAGATCGCGGCCGAGATCTGGTCCGCGGAGAGGACCTGTCGGGCGGCCTCGTATGCGGACGTCTGCATCGAGGCGTTCGCCGGATCGGTGGTGGCCTCGGCCAGTGCGAGGACGGCGCGCTCCGGGGGAGTGAACAGGCCGGTGTCCCGCCATGCGCTCAGGACTCCGAGTCTCTGCGGTGATTCGCCGGCCCGCAGGGCCGCTCGGGTGTGCACGTCGAGGCAGTAGGCGCAGCCGTTGAGCTGGGACACGCGGAGGTTGATCAGTTCCACGGTGGTGCGGTCGAGTCCGGCCTCGGAGGCTGTCGTTCGCACCATTTCCGAGACCTGCGCCAAGGCGCGGAAGGCCTGGGGGCTCTGTTTGTCGATGAAGACCCTTCGGGCCGGGGAGTTGTGGGTGTGGTCGCTCACGACGGGGCTCCTTCGGGTCGTGCGGTGGCCTGTGTCCGGGTGCTGTGGCCATCGGCCTGCCTCCGTGGCATCCTAGTTGATGTGACAACCAGAATGACCAGGAGGTGCTCCCGATGAGCAACGCGGAAACCGATGCCGCGGCTCTGCGCTGCGGAGAGTTCGCCGAACGCGACCGGCCGACCGGATCCCCCCGGGTTGATGTCCTGTCGGCTCGAGAGGTCCCCCTCGGCGGTCCGCGCGCGATACGCGTGCGGCGGACGCTGCCCCAGCGGGAGCGCACGCTCATCGGCGCCTGGTGCTTCGCCGATCACTACGGTCCGCACGATGTCGCCGCGTCGGGTGGCATGGACCTGCCCCCGCATCCGCACACCGGTCTGCAGACGGTGAGCTGGCTGTTCAGCGGAGAGGTCGAACATCGCGACACCCTCGGCAGCCATGCGCTGATCCGGCCCGGCGAGATGAACCTCATGACCGGCGGATACGGCATCGCCCACTCAGAGGTCTCCACCCCGCACACCACCGTCCTCCACGGCGTCCAGTTGTGGATCGCGCTTCCCGGAGAACACCGTGACACCGCCCGCGACTTCCAGCACTACGTGCCCGACCTCGCGCAGGTCGACGGGGCCGGGATCAGGGTCTTTCTGGGCTCGCTCGCCGGGCGGACCTCCCCGGTCCGGGCGTTCACGCCGCTGCTCGGCGCCGAGATCGTCATCGAACCCCGTGCGGCGATCACTCTCGCCGTGGACGCGACCTTCGAGCACGGCCTCCTCGTGGACAGCGGGCACGTCCGCCTGATCGACACCGTGCTGCGGCGTGCCGAACTCGGCTACGTCCCGCGCGGCGTGGACACCCTGACGATGGTGAACGAGTCCGATGCCCCGGCCCGGACCGTCCTCCTCGGAGGACCTCCTTTCGGAGAGGAGATCGTCATGTGGTGGAACTTCATCGGCCGCAGCCACGAGGACATCGTGAAAGCCCGCGAGGACTGGGAAGCCTCCTCCGACCGCTTCGGCGTCATCGACGACTTTCCAGGCGGCCGTCTTCCCGCCCCGGCCCTGCCACACGCCGTCATCACACCGCGCCGGAACCCGCCGGCCCGCTGACCCCCCTTGCGAAAGGCACACCATGAGCGAGTCCTCCACCCCTGCGGTCGTCGAGCGTGTGGACGCCGATCACCGGTACGAGATTCTGGTCGACGGCCAGCGTGCGGGTCTGACCGCGTACCGCGACCTGGGCGCGCAGCGGGTCTTCTTCCATACGGAGATCGACGAGGCGTTCGCCGGCCAAGGGCTGGCCCCACAGCTGGTCCAGCAGGCACTCACCGACGTGCGCGCGGCCGGAATGCGCATCGTCCCGGTCTGCCCCTACGTCGCGAAGTTCCTGAAACGGCACGACGAGTTCGCGGACATCACCGACCCGGTCACACGAGACGTCCTGCGGTGGCTGAAGGCACAGCTCGACTGAGCGGTCCCCACGGAGCCCGTGCGACAGGGGCGCCAACCGGTCGCACTCCGTCGACGGCCTCTCGCGAAAGACAAGGGTCGCGGCGAGGGCGCTTCTCACGGCGGCGGACCGCCCTCCGAACCCGCGGCGCGGGTGTATCGGGCGGCGAGGTCGGCGAAGGCGGCGGCCAGCTGCGGTGGACCGACGATGGTGACGTCGGTGTCGAAGTGCCCGAAGGCGGAGGCGAGTCCGCTCCAGGACCAGGAGCCGAGGGTGAGCCGGCAGTGGTGGGGGCCGAAGTTCCTCGACGACGGCGTCCTGGGCGAAGGGGGTGACGTCGGCGGCCGTGAGAGGGAGGATGACGTCGCCTCGGCAGGGCCAGTCGGTGGTGGTGCCGTCGTTGCCGCGGAAGCGGCTGGCGATGAACGTGGAGACGTCGCCGCCGGGGAGTTCGCGCGTGGTGAAGCGGGGGCCGGGGGTGTGCGGGGCCGGATGCGGTCGACGCGGAAGGTGCGCCAGTCGTCGCGGTCGAGGTCGAAGGCCACGAGGTACCAGCGATGGCGCCAGGTGACCAGGTGGTGGTGCTCTGCGCGGCGCGAAGCGCCGGAGGCGGCGCCCGGGCCCGGGGTGTGGTCGAAGCGCAGTTCCTGGCGGGCGTGGATGGCCCGGCTGAGCTCCATCAGAACCTGAGAATCCACCTCGGCGGTGTCGCCGGCAGCGGGCGGCGACGCGCAGCAGGTCGATGCGGTGACGCAGGTGGGGTGGCATGACCTGGCGGAGGGTGGCCAGTGCGCGGGCGGCGTCTTCGGCGACGGTGGTGCCGGCGGCCGCGGTCTGCACTGGACTCCTACCGGTCCGTCTTCAGCGGACGCACCGTCGCGGTCACCTACAAGGACGCGGGCGCCGTACAGAACGAGAGCGAGGCGGACTGGGTGATGTGGGGCGAGGTGGCCGGCGACGACGGCTTCCACGCCATGGCCTACGACGTGCCCTCGCAGCTGCCCTGGAAACCAGGGCGAAAACCTGTGGGGCCGGCCGGGAGGCGCTGCTGGGCGGCGGGATCGGCCTGGGCTTCGTCCTCGTCTCCGCCCTCCTGGTCACGGCGTTCGGGGGCTACGAGTTCTCCTGGGCGGGCGACGGCTTCATGTCGGTCGTCTGGTCCGCGGTCGCGGTGCAGATCGGCGCGGCGGTCACCGAGGAGTTGCTGTTCCGCGGTCTCGCTCTGCAGGCCCTGGAGAAGTTGCGGGGCAGCGGGGTCGCCATCGTGTTCACCTCACTGTTCTTCGGTGTCGCCCACCTGGGAGCCCCGGGTGCGAACGCGTGGAGCGGAGTGGCGATCGCCCTGGAGGCGGGCGTCCTGCTCGGAGCCGCGTTCTTGTGGCGGCGTAACACCTGGTTCGTCGTGGGGCTGCACTTCGCCTGGAACACCGTGCAGGAGCTGCTGGGCATCCCGGTCTCCGGACACACCTCCGAGGGTCTGTTCAGCGTCGACGTCCACGGCTCCGCCCTCCTGAACGGCGGCGACTTCGGTCTGGAGGCATCGATCGTGCCCGTTCTCATCGGCGTGGCTCTCGCCGTCCCCATGCTCGTCCTCGCCCGCCGCGACGGGGGCATCAAGGCCCGTCGATCCGCGAGCCGTTGAGACAGGTCGACTGGCGGAAACTGAAGTGATGCCCCGTCAGGCGCCCTGGAGTATTCCCCTGCTCCGGGCGTCGCGCGACCGGTGCCCTGGGCGCAGATCGTGAATCGGGAACGTCGGAGGTGAGGGGTGCGTCTCCCATCCCTCTTCCTGCAGTTCCTCTGGCCGCAGCGCCCAGGCGATGGCCTCGCCCGGGCCGGTGTACGAGGGGACGAGGTGGAACGTGGTCCTCGTTCCGTGCAGCCTGGGCGCGGGGCGCTCCTCCCAGGGACCGGCGGGGACGGCCCCGGCCAGCTCCTGGCGGTATCCCCGGCCGTCCAGCCAGACCTCGATGACCATGCGGACGCTGAGCGCGGCTGCTGCTGCAGGGGCCCACCGGTCCTTGTCGAGCAGTGATCCATAGAACCCGGGCAGGGGCCTTCCCCGCTCGTCGGCGCTGTGCGGTCGCTCGTCCTCCACCGTGAAGCTGAGGTTGGATGTGATCTCGACGCTGATCTGCCCATGCGTGCCGTCACGGTGGTGCATCGCGTCCCACACCACCCGCTGAAGCACCTCCGTCGACAGCTCCCCGCTGTTCCGCTCGACACGGCACTCGTTCACGTCACACTCCATGCCGTCCACTCACCGAAGGCCGTGACGCTCTGTCATGAATCACAATAAGTGGACCAGAGTCAGAACTCACCGACATCCCAGGCACCACCGACGAGCTGATGGTCTCCAGACTCGGCTACAGGCGTTCCTCGTCCTCACCTACGTAGCCAGTTGGAGAACGGCCAGTCAGGATGGACGCCTTCTCGACTTGGCCTACCCGGAGCCTAGCGAGGCGTAGAACTGCCGGCGGAGGAACTCAGCGACGGCGCGGTCAGGGTTCGGCGCGCAGCGGACGGCCCTCGTAGGGAAGAAGGAACTGCTTGAGTGCTTGATCGTGTTGCGCCGCCGGTCGGTCTCCCGGTCGAACCCTGGCAGTCGGCCGCCGGGGCCACCGCGCCTCAGCCGGGTTCCATCGCTGGTCGGTCTTCTCGGGGATGGTGCGGGCGATGCCGCGTTCTCCCAGGTAGGCGCGAGAGCCGCGGGAGCCGCGGGAGCTGTAACCCTTGTTTGCGATGACTTGGTCGAGTCAGCACGGCCGGCCGGGGCCTGGGCGGGGAACACGGGTCCGCTCCAACAGAGGGCGTGTGCAGACACTGTCGTGGTGTTGGCCGGGCGTCACCGGGATCGCGAGCGGGCGACCCTCGCCGTCGCAGGCGAGGTGGATCTCGGTGGTCAGCCCGCCCGAGTCGATCCGGACCAGCCAGTCGATGTCGTCGGCCGTATCGGCGTGGGCCTGGATCTACGGCCCCTACAACCAGTCGTGTGTCCACGCATAGCGGGCCGCCTCGTGGCGGGTGCGGGTCTGGGTCTTCTGCATCGCGTTCGACAGGTAGTTGCGGACAGTCCCCTCCGCCAGGTGCAGACGGGCGGCGATGTCGGCGACGGAGTAGCCGTCGCGGGTGGCGCGCAGGACATCGATCTCGCGATCGGTGAGGGGAGAGTCGGCCACCACGGCGCGCGCGGAGACATCGGGGTCGATCCACCGTTTTCCGGCGTGCAGGGTGGCAATCACGGACGTGATGTGCGCGGGCTCCGACGACTTGCTGACGAAGCCCTGAACACCTAGTTTCAGGGCTTTGCGCAGGACCCCGGGGCGGGCGTGGCGAGTCAGCATGAGGATCACCTGATCTGGGCTGGTACGGCGGATCTCGGCGACCGCTTCCAGGCCGTCGACCCCGGGCATCTCCAGGTCGATGACGAGCACGTCAGGCAAGTGTTCCAGTGTTTCTCGGACCGCGGACTCGCCGTCATGTGCTTCGGCGAGCACCGTGATACCGCCTTCCAGGGCGAGCAGCGTCGCCAGCGCTTTGCGCAGCAGTGCCTCGTCGTCGGCCAGTACCACGGTCGTCATCTGTCGTTCCTCCCGTCAGGGAACTGCGCGCGCGTGAGGAAGCGCCCGTCACCCTTCTCCACGATCAGCTCACCTCCGTTGTCGGCCACGCGCTCTCTGAGCGTGGCCAGTCCGCTGAGACCGGACAGGGGCGCGGGACCCGCGCCGTCGTTGAGAACGGCGATGCCCGCCTCCGAGAGGGTGATCCTCACGTAGGTGGCCTGCGCGTGGCGCAGGATGTTGGTCGTCGTCTCGCGCAGCACCTGGCCGAGCAGCTCGCCGACCCGCGCGGCGACTTCCGTTTCCCGCTTCACCCGGACGTAGATACCGGCGGCCTCGAAGAGGTTCTTGGCGTTCTCCAGCTCGGCGTAGAAGTTGAGCCGCCGTTGTCCGTAGGCGAGTTCCTTGGTTTGGTTGATCGTGTCGCCGACGAGGGCGCGCACCTCCCTCAGCTCCTCTCCGGCGCGTCCGATGTCGGTTCCCAGCAGCCTCTCGGCCAGCGTGATCTTGAGTTTGACCACGTGCAGGGTGTGCCCCTGGATGTCGTGCAGATCGCTGGCGAACCGCATTCTTTCCTGGACGACGGCCAGTTCCGCCTCTCGTTCCCTCGAGTCCTCCAGTTCCTCGACGAGGTCGTAGAAGACCTGGCCGGCGAACGTGGTGCTGGTCACCACTACCGTGACTCCTGCCGGGACCAAGACGTACAGGAGCAGCACATCCGTCGTGTCGTCCGGCGCGACCAGCGCTCCTGCCGCGCCCACGAGGGCGACGAAGGCGACCAGACAGATGGTTGCCAGGACGCGATGGCGCGGCAACTTGGGGGCGTAGAGCGAGCCGACGACGGTAATGCCGTAGAACGCGGTGTGTGCGTCCAGCGCCAGCGAGCCAACGATCCACACCGTGGCTGTGACGATCAGGCAAGGGAGGACGACGCGCGGGATGCCGACGGCGGTCCACCGTATGGCGGCGACGAAGGCGGCGATCACGCCGGTGCTCAGAACGACCGTGCCCAACCAGGTCCGGGCATCGACCGCGACCACGAGGGTGCCCACCGAGAGGGTGACGACTGCCATCGTGAGAGCGTTGAGCCGACGCAAACGTTCGCGTGTCTCCCCACGACGCCCGATCGTCACGGCGCTGCTGCTCTGCGGCCTCACCGCAGGCTCCACGGGCTGAGCACGGAGCTCGCCAAGGCGCCTGGCACGAGGGTGCCCGCAGCCGCTCACCTGAGCCACTGGTGAGCGTCGGTCCATGACTCCATGGCATCAGGGTAAAGGCCGGTGCCGAGGTGACGGAGGGCAAGGGCGACGCGGGCCGTGGCGATGACGGCGATATCGGCCGCCGGCAGGACGTGCAGGGACATGGCGGTCTCTCTGGAATCGAGTGTTCGAGTGCGGACAGCGGGTGATGTCCGGGTCGGCAAGGTGATGCGCTTAAAAGCGTCAGCCTGTTTCCACCGATGCCACCAGTGACATCACGTCATGGCCTCACCCTCGGAAATGTCACGGAATGGACGTGACACCACGCCACTGACGTCCTGTCGCGGCATGGAGTGCAATCGGAACATGACCTCGACACCCGTCATCGATGTTGACCGACTCAACCTCACGTACGGTGGGTTCCATGCCGTGAAAGACCTGTCCTTCCAGGTGGAAAAGGGAGAGGTCTACGCGCTGCTCGGCACCAACGGGGCCGGCAAGACTTCCACCCTGGAGACGGTGGAAGGCCACCGCTCGGCCGACTCGGGTACCGTGCGCGTCTTCGGGCGCAGTCCGCGGGACCGGCGGGCCGTTCGCTCCCGGATGGGCATCATGCTGCAGGAGAGCGGGTTCTCCCCGGACCTGACGGTGAACGAGTCCGTACAGCTGATCGGCAAGCTCTCCCGGCGCATCGACACGGTCGAGCGTGTGCTCGATATTGTCGACCTGAAGCGCAAGGCCGACACCAAAGTGTCTCAGCTGTCCGGCGGCGAGAAGCGGCGCCTGGACTTCGCCACCGCCGTCTACGGCCGGCCCGAGCTGCTCTTCCTCGACGAGCCCACCACCGGACTCGACATCCAGTCCCGCGACGCTCTGTGGCGAGCCGTGGACAAACTGCGCGAGGACGGCTCCACCATCGTGCTGACCACGCACTATCTGGAGGAAGCCCAGCAGCACGCCGATCGCATCGGAGTCATGCACAAGGGCACCTTCCACCAGGAAGGCACCGTCTCCGAGCTGACCCGAACCCTGCCGGCCACCATCCGCTTCTCCCTGGCAACCCCCACCCCCGGGCCGCTGCCGTTGCTGGTCACGAGCGACGACGGGGGAAGGTTCCTGATCGAGACTTTCGACCTCCCGCAAGACCTCTACATCCTGCTCGGCTGGGCGCACGCCCACGGCGCCGTACTGCGCGACCTCGAAGCCGGACCGACCCGACTTGACGACGTCTTCCGCGCGATCAGCAGCGACTGATGTCTCAGGGGTCTGGCCGGCCACCGGAAGCGGCCGCACCTCGCCCCCCATATGCCGGAACCTCAGAGGAATCAATCATCTCGATGCTCTCCATCGCTCTCAGCGAGCTGATCCAGATTTTCCGCAACAGGCTGGTGCTGCTGACCAGTTTTGTCCTCCCGATTGCGCCGTGCGCGTTCTTCATCTACCGGCACGAGATCTTCGCCGAACTGGGCAGCCTCGGATACATCGCCGCGGTGGTGATGTTCACCGTGGGAGCCTTCGGGCTCTACACGACCACGGTGACCACGCTCGCCTCGCGACGCCAGAACCTCTTCCTCAAGCGGCTGCGCAGCACCCCGGCGAGTGACGTCGCGATCCTCATCGGGCTGATGCTCCCGGTCACCGTCCTCGCGATCGTGCAGGTGGTCGTCATCCTCGCCGTACTGGCCGCGGTCACCGGAGCTCCGGACAGCCTCCCGCTGCTGGGAGCGGCCGTCGGTTCCACAGTGGCCATGATGCTCGCCCTGGGCCTGGCCACGGCGGGACTGACGAACTCCCCTGAGCACGCCCAGGTGACCACACTGCCCGTCAGCCTCGGCGCCATCGGTGTCTCCACCTGGGTGGGGATCACCGGCACCCAGGAGCTTACCCAGCTCAAACGGCTCCTCCCGGGCGGCTCGGCCACCGAACTCGTCCTCAACGCATGGAACGGCGGCGTATCTGTGGCGGACTCCCTGCCGCTGCTGCTGCCGACGCTGCTCTGGGTCGTCGTCGCCGTCCTGCTCGCTTCCCGCATGTTCCGCTGGGAACCACGTCGCTGACCGCACTTTCTCGTCGGCATTCTCGGTCCAGATGAAGGGCCGTGGGTTCGCGTTCTTTCATGGAGGTGTGGATGCCGCGGCGGATGAGTTTGTCGGTCAGCAGGTTGAGGGCGGCGAACAGGCTGGTGATGCCGTGCCAGTGTCTGGCTCGCTCAACCGGTACGCCCTCCGCACCATGGGGCCCGCCCGTCAGCAGTCGAAGCGCAACAGGAAGTGGAACTTCGCCTCAAGAGGCGCTTTCCCCGCCAGCCTGCCGTTATCGACATGCTGCCGTCCGAAAATCTCATCCTGCTTTCGTCGGCAGGCAGTCGCATCTGCTCAGCCGGTCGGCGACCTGGGACAGATGCTCGGCCGGAGCTGGCGCTGGCACCCGTGATCATGCTGATCGGCTTTCTGCTGTCGGCATCCGTCGGCCGGACCAGCGCGTCGTCGCTCTCACTCATGTGGGAGTTGAAACGAGCCAAAGACACCGAAACACGACTTGCGATGGCCGAGGAACGACTGCGGTTCAGACGCGATCTACACGATGTGATGGGAAGGAATCTCGCGGTGATAGCGCTCAAGAGCGAGCTGGCCGTGCAGATGGCACGGCGGGGCCGGCCGGAGGCCGTTGACCAGATGGTCGAGGTGCAGCGTCTTGCGCAGGATGCACAGGGCGAAGCACACGGGGCCGTCCGTGGAAACCGGAAGGTCGATCTACGGATCGAACTCCTGGGTGCGGCGGGTGTGCTCGAGGCTGCGGGAGTGCGCTGCTCCATCACCGGGGCGGACCAACTGGAGCTGCCGAGTGCCGTCCAGTCGGCCTTGGGCTGGGTGGTGCGCGAGGCAACGACCAACGTGCTGCGGCACGGGAACGCCCAGTGGTGCGCGATCACGCTGGCGGTCACCCCAACGGCAGCCGGGCAACGGGTAGTGCTTACCGTCGAGAGCGACGACACCCCTATAGAGCCGCCGGGCACCACCCGCTCCGGGCTCCCAGGCCTGCGCGAACGCCTGGGAGCCCTGGACAGCACGCTGCAGGCGGAGCTCGGCGAGCAAGGTACGTTCCGGCTGACGGCAGAGGTACCGCTGGAAGAGGTGACAGTGTGAGCAGCGAAGACGAGGCTCGGCCGGACGTACAGGCCGCGGGCGCACCGCTGCTGTTGCTCACGGATGACGAGCACCCTATCCACAGCATGATGGCCGCCATGCTGTCCCTCGAGGACGACCTGACACTCGTCGCCAGCCTGAACGAACGGATGGCCACCCTGGCCCGCACCCCGGAGGCGGAACACGGCGAGCGGGCGCATTCGGGCTGACGCCATCGGTACCGGTGGGGGAGGTGGACATGTGAACGGCGGCCGCACCGTCACAGGGCATGGTGCGGAACTACCTCGCCGGCGGCCAACAAACCCGGGGCGGAGTACCGACACTCCTCGGTGCGTGTCGCGGGACAACACGGCTGGCTGTGGGAAACCCGGCACCGCGGGGGACCGGTCGCCATCGCCTGCCGCAGTACATTCCCACGATTGTTCGCGCCCCTCTGCGCACCCTCCGGGCTTGTCAGGAAGGGCAGCCCGGTCAGCGAACGGCACGATGTGGACTCCGTCAGGCCCGGCTGTGGACTACCCGCCGACTCGCTGACCTGTATCTACGCCACCGCCCGTGGCGCGCGCCTTTGGTGAAACGTAAATAATAGGATGGTCAAAGTTGATGCGTCAACTGATCTGGAGGTGCTGGGGGTGGTCGAGGGGACTGAGAAGGGCAGTTTGCTGTTCGGGGTGAACACGTCCGCGACGTGGCCACCTCCGGCGGGCGGGTGCTGGGAGGCGATGGAGAGTTCCCGGAGTACGCACTCGACCCCCAGGTGCGGGTGCTCGTCGACGAGCGCCGTCACCTGGGCCGGGTCGGGTCGAGCTGCGCCGCGAAAGGCGCCGAAGCCGTCCGCAGGACCTCGTTCGCCCGCTTGAGCTGGGCGTTCTCCTTGTGCAGCGCGGCAAGTTCAGCGCGTTCATCGGTGGTCAGCCGGTCATCCCGCTCACCGGAGTCCGCCTCGGCCTGGCGGATCCAGCCGCGCAGGGCCTCGGGGTGGACGCCGAGGTCGACGGCCAGCTTCTTGATCTGCGGCTTCGGCTCGGAGGTCCGGTACATCCGTACCGCACGCTCACGCAACTCCAGCGAGTACTTTCTGGGAGCAGCCATGGTCGATGTTCCTCTCATGAAACCCATCTGGCCCTCTGTCAACGCACTCCGCATCCCGGGGGAACCTCAGGGCCCGCGAGAGGGCCGTGCCTGGCGTTGCCGAGGTCTGCCTTCGGTACGGCGCCTCCACGGGCATCCCATCAGGTGGGAAGAGCAGCTGCCCGTACAACGCGCGGTCGGAAGCGAGTCCTGACATGGGCAGGGCGCGCAGCCGCGTGTGCAGCGCGCACACGCGCCGTAAGCCCGTTTCTTTGATGACGGTTTCGGGCGTTCGTGAGGTGTCGCAGACCCGGTTCCCGGGAGTCCCCGGCCCCGGAATCGGCCGACTCCGGGGCCGGGCGCAGCACCTCGGCATGTCGTCGGAGAGGTTACCCTTCGGAAGGGTTGCGTGTACCGGTTTGCATCCTTTCTTTGCATTCTGTACTGCTGTGCACTTGTCGTCACACTGCCGTCCCGCAAACGAGCCCGACTTACGGGCGCGACGGCACGCGGAACACTCGAAAGGATCACCCTCGGTGAACGTACCCGGCCATGCGAAGCCCGATTTCTCGGGTCTGAGCGCTATGTACATCAACTGCACCCTGAAGCGCTCTCCTGACCGCAGCCACACTCAAGGCGTGATCGACCGCAGCGTGGCGATCATGCAGGCGAACGGCGTGAGCGTGGACCAGATCCGCGCCGTCGACCACGACATCGCCACCGGCGTCCGCCCGGACATGACCGAGCACGGATGGGACACCGACGAGTGGCCCGCACTGCTCACCCGAATCCTCGCCGCCGACATCCTGGTCATCGGCGGACCGATCTGGCTCGGTGACAACAGCTCGGTGACCCGCCGGGTGATCGAACGGCTCTACGGGTATTCAGGCGTGCTCAATGAGGAGGGGCAGTACGCCTACTACGGACGCGTCGGCGGCTGCCTGATCACGGGCAACGAGGACGGCCTCAAGCACTGTGCGATGAGCATCCTCTACAGCCTGCAGCACATCGGCTTCACGGTACCGCCCCAGGCCGACGCGGGATGGCTGGGCGAGGTCGGTCCCGGCCCGTCCTACCTTGACGAGGATTCTGGCGGCCCGGACAACGACTTCGCCAACCGCAACATCTCGTTCATGACGTACAACTTGCTCCACCTCGCGTCGATGATCCGTCACACCGGCGGCATCCCCGCCTACGGCAACCAGCGCTCGGCCTGGGACGCCGGCTGCCGCCCCGACAACGCCAATCCCGAACACCGCTGAGCCCCTCGAAGCGATTCCAAGGACGTGGGAAGTGATGACCGCACCAGCCACGAGCAACTGGCCGAGCCTCCGGGTCCCAGACTGGACCGCCACCCGCGACACTCTGCACATGTGGACCCAGATCGTGGGCAAGATCCGAATGGCCCACGCGCCGTTGGTCAACCACTGGTGGCAGGTCACGCTCTACGTCAGTCCCCGCGGGTTGACGACCTCGGCCGTCCCGTACCTCACCGGGGCCTTCGAGATCGAATTCGACTTTGTCGGCCACCGGCTCGAAGTCCGCAGCAGTGACGGTGGCGTGCGGGGCTTTCCGCTCCGGCCCATGCCGGTCGCCGAGTTCTACGCCCAGATTTTGCACGCGCTCGACGCGCTTGGGATCGAGGCCCCGATCCATCTGCACCCGAACGAGGTGGAGCCGGCGATCCCCTTCGCCGAGGATCACGACCACGCCTCCTATGACGGTGAAGCGGCTGCCCTGTTCTGGCGACAGCTGCTGCAGGCGAACCGGGTCATGGGCGAGTTCCGGTCGCACTTCATCGGCAAGGTCAGCCCGGTGCATTTCTTCTGGGGAGCGATGGACCTCGCCTGCACCCGCTTCTCCGGGCGGGAGGCTCCTCCGCACCCCGGTGGCGCTCCCAACTGTGGGGACTGGGTCATGGTCGAAGGCTACTCCCGAGAGCTGTCGAGCTGCGGGTTCTGGCCTGGTGGGGGAGAGGAAGGCGCTTTCTACGCCTATGCCTATCCTGCCCCGGACGGATTCGCCGACTACCCGGTCGGACCCGAAGGCGCCCACTTCAGTTCCGAGTTCAAGCAGTTCCTCCTTCCCTACGAGGCCGTCCGCTCTGTCCCCGACCCCGATCGCGCGGTCGCCGAGTTCTTCCACACCACGTACGAAGCCGCCGCCGTGCTGGGAGAGTGGGACCGCTCCGCACTCGAGGACGACCCCTTCCGGTGGGACGGAACCGCTACACCGCGCTGGGTTCCCCAGTGATCCGCACCGCCGCTTTGTCCGCCGGGCGTGCCTGACCCGTTTCGAGCAGCGACTTAGACCGTGTCCTACGTGGTGAGGCGGAGAAGTCGTTTGTAGCAGCAGAGGGCGGCGGCGAGGCCGAGAAAGGCCGGGTAGCTGCGGGGAATCGCGCTCGCAGCGGGGGCTGAGTCGGCGGTAGCCAGACAGCCACGACATCGTGCGCTCGATGACCCAGCGGCGGCGGCCCAATCGTTCGCTGGACTCGATGCCTTTGCGCGCGATCCGTACTCCGATGCGTTTGCCACGTAACCATTTGCGCAGGTCGGCGCGGTCGTAGGCTTTGTCCGCGTGGAGGCGCTGGGGCTTGAAGTGGCGGCCGCAGTGGGGGTCGTGTCTCGATTGGTGACCCTCGACTATGGGCTTCAGCCCTTCGCTGTCGTGGGTGTTGCCGGCGGAGACGCCGACAAGGAGGGGCAGGCCGTTCGCGTCCGACAGGACGTGCATCTTGGAACCCGGCTTGCCCCGGTCCACGGGGCTCGGACCTGTGTGTTCGCCCCTTTTTAGCCCGGACGTGGGCAGTGTCCAGGACGACGCGGGTGACGTCGGCGAGGTCGGCGTCGTCGAGCCGGTGCAGCACGGCCTCATGCAGCCGCCCCCAGAGTCCGGCTCTCGAGGGCTGCCAGGCAGGCCACCGGGTCGCCTTCGGCACTGCCGCCCAGTGGGGCACCTGCCTCGCCGAAGCCCCTCAACAGAGTGTCTGAGTGACGAGTTGACCCGGCTGGGACGGAACCCGCTGATCATGGTCGACGAAGTGGGTTACGCCCCCTTCGAGCCCGAGGCCGCGAACCTGTTCTTCCAGTTGTCTCGGGCCGCTACGAACGCGCGCCTCGGTGATCGTGATCAGCAACAAGCCCCCTTGGGCGCTGGGGTGAGGTCTTCGGCGACGACACCGTCGCCGCCGCAATGATCGACCGACTCGTCCAGGCACCGTTTGCGGGAGCCGTCGGCGTCCCAGCGGCTGTGGGAGAGCAGGGGCTGCAGGCCGTGCGGGGTGGCGTGACCGGCGTAACCGAGAACCGGGCCCTGTCCGCAGCCCGGGCACCCGGCGAACGAGGCATGGCACGGCTGAAGTCCTGGCAGATCTTCCGCAGATCCCGCATCAGTCCCAACCGCATGAGCGTCATCACCAAAGCCGTCCTCACCCTGGAGAGGCACCACTCAGGTGTGGTCTCCACCCTCTGTACGGAAGGGCCCGCACGGCAAGCTGTGCGGGCCCTTCCGCGTCATCCCCTACTTTGCGGACGCCACGTCCTAGTGGGCGTATCCCGCCTCCCCGGTGGGAGACAAGTGGGAGACGAGTGGGAGATGATCATGGCGTGGTGCTGCAATCAGGCGCTAGGAAGTGCGAGAAAGCGCCACCTGTGCGGCCCTGGTTCAGCCGCCGGATTCGCCCGCGTGCGGGCTGAGCACACCGGCTCCCACCAGCACAATCACCACCACACCGAGGATCACGCGGTAGTACACGAACGGCATGAAGCTCTTGGTGGAGATGAACTTCATGAACCAGGCGATGACCACGTACCCGGTGGCGAAGGCGATGGCCGTCGCGAAGAGTGTCGGCCCCCAGGAGACGTGGTCGTTCTCCATCGCGTCCTTGAACTCGAACAGACCGGAGGCGAGCACCGCGGGGATCGCGAGCAGGAACGAGTACCGGGCCGCGGCCTCGCGCCGGTAGCCCATGAACAGACCGCCGCTGATGGTGGCCCCCGAGCGGGAGACGCCGGGAATGAGCGCCGCCGCCTGGCAGAGACCGTAGATCAGGCCGTCCCGGACGCTGAGGTCCTCCAGCTCCTTGCGCCGCCGGGGCGCGCGGTGCCGGCCGCCCTTCTCGTCCCGCGCGGCCATCCGGTCCGCGATGCCGATGATCACGCCGACGACGATGAGCATCGTCGCGGTGATCCGCAGGTCGCGGAACGGTCCCTCGATCTGGTCCTTCAGCGTCATGCCCAGCACACCGATCGGGATCGAGCCGATGATCACCAGCCAGCCCATGCGCGCGTCGGGGTCCGCGCGCAGTTCCTTGTTCGCGAGCGACCGCGTCCACGTCGAGACGATCCGCCCGATGTCCTTGCGGAAGTAGATGAGAACGGCGGCCTCGGTGCCGATCTGCGTGATCGCGGTGAAGGCCGCGCCCGGGTCGTGCCAGCCGGAGAACGCCGCGGTCAGGCGCAGATGCGCGCTGGAGGACACGGGGAGGAACTCGGTCAGCCCCTGGACGAGTCCGAGGATGAGTGATTCAAACCAAGACATGGGTTACGGGGTCCAAGCGGCGATCGAGAAACGGTCGATGGGCACGCCGAACCGCCGTGTGCGGTGATCAGGATCAGGCGTGCCGAGGGGCAGCGTAGCGCCCCTTGATGAACACCGGGCCACGGGGTGAACGGGCTCCGGGCCGCCGTCGGGCGGTCACCGTACGGCCCGGGACCTGTGGGTGGGCGGTCGGGTCCTCGTGCCGGACGGTGCCGCGACAGGCCCGGCGGGCGACCGGTGGGACGAGCTCTTCGCCGCGGGCGCGCTCGGTCACCACGGGCCGGTCGCCGTCCGCGCGCAGGTGCCGGCCGGCCCGTGCCGTGAGGGTCGTCCGGACCGGCGGTGCAACGCGCTCTCAGCGTCCGCGCAGTTGGTGGCGCCTGCGCCAGGCCACCACCGCGCCCGCCAGCCCGGGCAGGGCGATGCAGGCCAGCGCGATCAGGAAGGCGGGAGAGGTCGGTGTCGAGGCGCGGGCGCCGGCGATGGCGTAGGCGGCGGTGTTGGGGATCGATCCGAGCCCCGTCGCCAGCAGGAAGGGCAGCAGGCCCATGCGGGAGACGGCCGCGCAGTAGTTGGCGGCGACGAACGGCACCCCGGGGAACAGCCGCGCCGCCAGCATCGAGCGGAAACCGTGCCGACTGAGCTGCCCGTCCGCGGCCTTCAGCCACTTGCCCCGCAGCAGCGGACGCAGCGCCTCCTGGCCCAGCGCCCGCCCGAGGCAGAAGGCGATCCCGGCGCCGAGCACCGTCCCCGCGAGGGCCGAGGCGAGGCCCAGTTGCCATCCGAACAGAGCGCCGGCCGCCAGGTTCAGCAGGGGCCGCGGTACGAAGGCGACGGTGCACAGTCCGTACGCCACCGCGTACGCGACCACCGCCGCGGTGCCCCCGAGCTGCGGCGGCCAGCCGTTGGTCAGCAACTGCTGCGGCTGGAACAGCAGCACCGCGGTCGCGGCCGAGGCCAGCAGGGCGACGAGCAGGGAGAGCCGGGCCCACGGAGAGAGCAGAACCCTCGTCACGCGGGCGGCGAGACCGGTCGCTGAGGCCGGCGCGGACGGCCCGACGGCCGCGGCGACGGCGAGCTCTGCTGCGGCGGTCCGGGGAGAGACCGTGGCGGTGCCCCCAGAGCGGGTGGTGGCATCGAACATCCGGTGACACTAACCGACGATTGTGTGTGATCGCCGTATGGTGCGTTTCATGAGCGTCACAGCCGCAGAAACTCCGGACGTGCCGTGCAGCCCTCTCGCCGACACCGTGGTCGAGCGACTCACCACCGTGTACACCGCCGCGGCCGATCCCGAACGGGCCGTGGCCATGCGGGCGTACATGAGGGACGTGGCCCCGTTCCTCGGTCTGACCTCCCCTGTTCGCCGCTCCCTGTCCCGGACGGTCCTGGAGGGTCTGCCTCGCCCGGGCGAGGCAGACTGCGCCGCGGTCGCGCTGCGCTGCTGGCGGCTGCCCGAGCGGGAGTACCACTACTTCGCCGTCGATTTCCTGCGCCGTCATGTGACGCATTGCTCTTCCGGTTTCCTGCCCGTGGTCCGGCATCTGCTCACCACGGTGCCGTGGTGGGACACCGTCGACCTGCTCGCCGCGCACGTCGTCGGAGGGCTGGTCGCGGCCGACCGCGACCTCACGGCGGAGATGGACGCCTGGATCGCCGACGAGGACCTGTGGCTGGTCCGCGCGGCCCTGCTCCACCAGCTGCGCTACAAGGAACGCACCGACACCGAGCGCCTCTTCGGCTACTGCCTGCGCCAGTCGGGACACGACGACTTCTTCGTCCGCAAGGCCATCGGCTGGTGCCTGCGCGCGTACGCCGGGACCGACCCGGACGCCGTACGCGCCTTCGTGGCCGAACACGGGCGACGCCTCGCGCCGCTGTCCGTGCGGGAGGCGCTGCGCACCGTCGGCCGGTAGCGGACCGGGGTGACCGGGCTGGTCCGGGACGGCCGGGGCGATACTCGAACTCCCGTGCCATAAAAAACCATTCGACGTGGGGCAAAACGTCGGCAAGGATCGTCGTCATGTTCCGGTACGCCTTCCACCTCGCAGCGTCCGCGGTCGCGGATGCCCCGAAGGCTGCCGTCCCCTTCTTGCCGGCCGCCGTCGACGGCGCCCGAAGCTGACCCTCCCCGGATCGTCCGGCGGACCCCGCAGGGGGAGGGTCGGCCAGTCCCCGGGGTCCCCACCACCGCCACGAGGCTTCGAGGTACCGCCATGTCCAAGACGGCGTACGTCCGCACCAAACCGCATCTGAACATCGGCACGATGGGCCATGTCGACCACGGCAAGACCACCCTGACCGCCGCCATCACCAAGGTCCTCGCCGAGCGCGGCGCCGGCACGTTCGTGCCGTTCGACCGCATCGACCGCGCGCCGGAGGAGGCGGCGCGCGGCATCACCATCAACATCGCGCACGTCGAGTACGAGACCGACACTCGGCACTACGCGCACGTGGACATGCCGGGCCACGCCGACTACGTCAAGAACATGGTCACCGGCGCCGCCCAGCTCGACGGGGCGATCCTCGTCGTCTCCGCGCTGGACGGGATCATGCCGCAGACCGCCGAACACGTCCTGCTCGCCCGGCAGGTGGGCGTCGACCACATCGTCGTCGCGCTCAACAAGGCCGACGCGGGCGACGAGGAACTGACCGACCTGGTCGAGCTGGAGGTGCGGGACCTGCTCACCGCGCACGGCTACGGCGGCGACACCGTGCCCGTCGTACGGGTCTCCGGGCTGAAGGCCCTGGAGGGCGACCCGCGGTGGACGGCCTCCGTCGAGGCGCTGCTGGACGCCGTGGACACGTACGTGCCCATGCCCGAGCGGTACCTTGACGCGCCGTTCCTACTGTCGGTGGAGAACGTGCTCACCATCACCGGGCGCGGCACCGTCGTCACCGGCGCGGTCGAACGCGGCACCGTCCGGGCCGGCGACCGGGTCGAGGTGCTCGGGGCGTCCGTGGAGACGGTCGTCACGGGACTGGAGACGTTCGGCAAGCCGATGGAGGAGGCGCAGGCCGGGGACAACGTGGCGCTGCTGCTGCGCGGTGTCGCCCGCGACACGGTGCGCCGGGGGCACGTGGTCGCCGCGCCCGGCAGTGTCGTACCCGCGCGGCGCTTCTCGGCGCGGGTCTACGTGCTGTCGGCGCGCGAGGGCGGGCGTTCGACACCGGTCGCCACCGGATACCGGCCGCAGTTCTACATCAGGACCGCGGACGTCGTCGGGGACATCGACCTCGGCCCGGTCCCGGTGGCGCGACCGGGGGACACGGTCACGATGACCGTCGAACTGGGGCGTGACGTACCCCTGGAGCCCGGGTTGGGGTTCGCCATCCGTGAGGGCGGGCGGACCGTGGGGGCGGGGACCGTGACCGGCGTCGGGTGAGGACGGTGCCCGGCACAATGAGAAGGTGAACGAAGCCATACCCGTCAGCCGCGTCACCGACCACGGCACCGCCAAGCTCATGCCCGACGTCGACCGGGAGCGGGCCTGGCTGCTCACCGTCGACGGGGCCCCGCAGTCGTACGTCGATCTGGACGAGCCGGCGCACCTGGAGTTCGAGTACACGCGCCGGCTCGGCCATGTCCTGGACACGATCGCCGAGCCGGGACGTGCGCTGGACGTGCTGCACCTGGGCGGGGGCGCCTTCACCCTGCCCCGGTACCTGGCCGTGACCCGGCCCGGCTCGCGGCAGGACGTCGTGGAGGCCGACCGGGGTCTGCTGGACCTGGTCGCCGAGCACCTTCCGCTTCCGGACGGCTCGGGCATCACCGCGCACGGGGCCGATGCCCGTGCCTGGCTGGAGGCCGCCCCCGCCGACTCGGCCGACGTCCTGGTCGCCGATGTCTTCGGGGGCTCGCGGGTGCCGGCGCACCTGACCTCCGTCGACTACGCCCACCGGGCGGCACGGGTCCTGCGCGCCGACGGCGTGTATGTGGCCAACCTGGCCGACGGGGCGCCGTTCCCCTTCTTGCGCGCCCAACTGGCCGGCTTCGCCACGCTCTTCGAGGAGCTGGCGCTGATCGCCGAACCGGGTGTGCTGCGCGGACGCCGCTTCGGCAACGCCGTCCTCGTCGCCGCGCACCGGCCGCTCGACACCGCCGCCCTGGCCCGGCGCGCCGCCGCGGACGCCTTCCCGGCCAGGGTCGAACACGGGCCCGCCCTGCGGGCGTTCATCGGCGACGCGCGGCCGGTGCGGGACGAGGACGCCGTACCCTCGCCCAAGCCTCCGGCCGGGGCGTTCGGCATCGGCTGAGCGGCGCCCGCGGCGCCGCGCGCGGGGCTCCTACTGGTCGGTCGGCGGGGCCTCGGTGAGGCGTACGGTGCTCAGGATCTTCTGGATCGTCGCCTCCGGGATCTCGTCGGCGACGCCCTTGGCGCCGTACAGGTTCCAGGTGACGAAGTCACCCGCGCCGTTCTGGAAGGCGAAGGTGATCGCCTTGCCCTCGCTGTCGCACTTCCCCTTCTGGGGGGTGCCCTCCGAGTGCGCCGTGATGACGCTGCCCTTGATGCCGGACGCGGTGGTGTACGCCTTCGGCTTGCCGTACCTGACGCTCTTCTTGTCCGGCTGCGTGTAACCGCCGAAGATCCACCACGGCACGCGCGTCTCGGCCGCCTGCTCCGCGTTGGTGGCGCCCTCCTCACCCCGGGTACCGGCGGTCGCGAGGGCGGTGTTCTCCTTGCGGCCGTCCTTGTTCTCGTCGACCGTGCACCACTCGGACTTCAGGTAGGCCGGGGCGGTGACGGTGGTGCGGTCCGTCTTGCCGTCCTGCTCCCACTCGAAGCCGACGCTGGTGTCGGTGCTGTCGATCTCCCAGTCGGCGGGCACGTCGAACATGGTGCCGAAGCGCGGGTTGGCGACGACCTTCCAGCCGTCGACGGTCGCCTTCGGTCCGTCGCCGCCCCGCGGGTTGTCCTCGGAGCCGGACACGCTCGGCTCGGCGGTCGGGGGCTCGGACGTGTCCGTGGACGCGCTCGCGGACGGCTTGCCGTCCTTGCCCCCGTCCGCCTGGTCGTCCTTGTCACCGCCCAGCACGAGGAAACCGGTGACACCGGCGGCCACCACCACGGCGAGCGCCGCGACGATCGCGACCAGCCTGGTTCTGTTGCCGCCGTTGCCACCGCCGCCCGGAGCGGGCTGCGGAGCCCCGACGGGCTGCGGAGCCCCCCACTGCTGCTGCCCGTAAGGGCCGGGCTGCTGCTGGTAGCCGGGCTGCTGATAGGGATTCGGCTGTTGGTACCCCGGCTGCTGGTACGGATTGTTCTGCGGGTTCTGCTCGCCCCCGGGCGGCTGCTGTCCTGGCCACATGAGCAGTCACCCTAATGCCGCCCAGGACACGTTTCGGTCACCGGCCTTTGTCAGGGACGTACCGAAGCCCACGACGCGCGTCCCGGCGGCGGCCCTTGGGCTCTCTGCATTCCGCGGGCCGGTGCCTCAGGAATCCGCCGGCGTGTACTCCCTGACCGTGGCGAGGATCTTCTGGACGGCGGCGTCCGGTACCTCGTCGTCGACGTCCGCGGCGCCGAAGAACGACCAGGAGACGAGGTCGCCGTCGGCGTTCTTGAAGGCGAACGTCGTCGCCTTGCCGTCCACGTCGCACTTGCCCTTCTTCTCGACCCCCGACGACCGGGAGGTGGCGACGCTGCCCTCGATGCCGGAGGCGGTGGTGAAGGAGGTCACCGGCCCCGTCGAGACCTTGTCCCGGTCCGGCTGGGTGAAGCCCCCGTACACCCAGGCCGCGGAGTCGGCCCGGGCGATCTCCTCGGTGTTCCGCGCACCCTTGTTGCCGCGGGTGCCCGCGCTGGCCAGGGGCGTGTGGTCGACCGAGCCGTCCCGGTCGTCGTCCGCCCGGCACCACTTCTCCTTGAGGACGGCCGGGGCCCGCATGGCGACCAGGGGCTTCTCCTCGGGGTCGTCGTCCTCCGCGACGTACGTGACCCAGTCGGGCGACTGCCGCATCCAGGAGGCCGGTACGTCGAAGGCGATCCCGATGTCGGGGTTGGCCACGACGTTCCAGCCCTCGACGGTCGGCTTCGGGGCGTCCTCCCCGTTCCGCGGGTTGTCGGCGACCGGCGCGGTCGTCGAGGCGGCGGTGGGGCCGGGCTCGGCCCCGTCGTCCTCGCCGCCGCCCAGCAGGAAGGCCCCGGTCACGGCGGCGGCCACCACGACGGCCGAGGCGGCGACGATCGCCACCACCTTCGTACGGTCCCCGGGACCCCGGCCGGGGGGCGGGGCCGCCGTGACCGTGGGGGCGTTCCACGGGGCGGGCGGCTGCTGCCCGGCGTACGCGCCGGGCTGCTGCTGGTAGCCAGGCTGCTGGTACGGGTTGGGCTGCTGGGGGGTCGGTCCGCCGGTGGGTGACTGCTCTCCTGGCCACATGGGCGGAAAGCATACGACGATCACCGCGGACACCTGGCGACTGGATGCTACTCATGGGTAACCTCCCTCCATGAGCACAGATCAGATGTCGATCGGCGAGTTGCTCGCCGCCACGGTGCCGATGGTCCGGACCCTGAACCTCGAGTACCTGGAGACCACCCCGGAGAAGGCCGTACTGGCCCTTCCGGACCAGGCCGAGTACCGCAACCACGTCGGCGGGCCGCACGCCGGCGCCATGTTCACGCTGGGCGAGTCGGCGAGCGGCGCGATCGTGCTGGCCGCCTTCGGCGACCAGCTCTCCCGGGCGGTGCCGCTGCCGGTCACCGCGGAGATCGCCTTCAAGAAGATCGCGCTCGGCCCGGTCACGGCCACCGCGACACTCGGCCGCCCCGTCGCCGAGGTCGTCGCGGAGCTGGACGAGGGCAGCCGCCCCGAGTTCCCGGTGAGCGTCGCCATCCGGCGCGAGGACGGCGCGGTGACCGGTGAGATGACCGTCATATGGACCCTGCGTCCCAACAGCTGACGCCGGCCGAGCCGGTACGCTTCCGGGTGCGCCTCGTCGAGGCGAACCCGGGAAGCGGACAGACCAGGCAGGCCCTGGGCCCACCCGGAACGCAGCAGGAGCGCGAACTCGGAGGGTCCGGCCTTGCACGTCCAGGAGTGGCTCGACACCGTGCCCGCGGCGGCCGTCTACGCCGTCGTCGGACTGGTCATCGGTCTGGAGAGCCTCGGCATCCCGCTGCCGGGCGAGATCATCCTGGTCTCGGCGGCCCTCCTTTCCTCCCAGCACGGCGGTGTCGACCCGCTGGTCCTGGGCGCCTGTGCGAGCGCGGGCGCGGTGATCGGCGACTCCATCGGGTACGCCATCGGCCGCAAGGGCGGCCGGCCACTGCTGGCCTGGCTGGGCGGGAAGTTCCCCAAGCACTTCAGCGACGGGCACATCGCGACCGCCGAGCGGTCCTTCCAGAAGTGGGGCATGTGGGCGGTGTTCTTCGGCCGCTTCGTCGCCCTGCTGCGCATCTTCGCGGGCCCGCTGGCGGGTGTGCTGCGGATGCCGTACTGGAAGTTCCTGATCGCCAACGTCCTCGGCGGCATCGTCTGGGCGGGCGGCACCACCGCGGTCATCTACTACGTCGGCGTCGTGGCCGAGTCCTGGCTCAAGCGCTTCTCGTGGCTGGGCCTGGTGGTGGCCGTGGGCATCGGCGTCGCGTCGATGCTGGTCCTGAAGCGCAAGGCCAAGAAGATCCAGTCCCTCCCCGCCGCAGAGTAGGAACGCGCCCCCGAAGGGGCGCGGGGAACGGCGCGGGCAACCACGACCGACCCGCGGAAGGCGTTCCTACAGACCGCCCCCCACCGCTCCCCGATGCTCCACGGCCAGCGCCGCGTACATCGTCCCGTTCAGCGTGACCCCCTGGCGCTCCTCCTCCGTCAGCTCCCGCTTCACCTTCGCCGGCACCCCCGCGACCAGCGAACCCGGCGGCACCCGCATCCCCTGCGGGACCAGCGCCTGCGCCGCGACCAGGGAACCGGCGCCGATCACCGCGCCGTTGAGGACCGTGGCGCCCATGCCGATCAGGCAGTCGTCCTCGACGGTCGCCCCGTGCACCACGGCGTTGTGCCCGATGGAGACGCGTTCGCCGACGGTGACGGGGAAGCCCGGGTCGGCGTGGAGCGTGCAGTTGTCCTGGACGTTGCTGCTCGCGCCGACGGAGATCCGCTCGACGTCGCCGCGCAGCACCGCGCCGTACCAGACGCTCGCCCCCGCGTGCAGCGTCACGTCCCCGATCACCGAGGACGTCGGTGCCACGAAGGCCTCCGCGTCCACCTTCGGGTCCCTGCCGCCGATGCCCGTGATCAGCGCCTTCTGCGTCATCGTCGCCTCCTGCTCAAGTGGTGTACGGCACCGTACGCCACCCGGTGGGGTGAAGATCACAGCCCTTCGGAGCCATGCCGGCAGCGCCCGCCGACTACCGTGAGCGGGTGCCGAAGCGCAAGAACACGTATCCGTCCTGGCGGAGCCGCCTCGCGCAGCGGGCCGTCCACGCGGGCTGGGCCTGGGTGCAGCGCACCGGCTCCGTCACCGCCGCACACCCGGGGCGCTTCCGCTTCGGCGCGCTGGGCACGGGCACCCGGCTCGCCTTCCCGCTCGGCACGGTCTTCGGAGAGCCCTGGATCCACGTCGGCGACCACTGCATCATCGGCGAACAGGTCACCCTGACCGCCGGACTCATGCCCGACCTCGACCTGGGCCCCGAGCCGATCCTGCGCATCGGTGACGGAGTCGTGCTCGGCCGCGGCAGCCACGTCATCGCGGACACCACGGTCACCATCGGCAGCGACTGCTACTTCGGCCCGTACGTCTACGTCACCTCCACCAACCACTCCTACGACGATCCGCACCAGCCCATCGGCAAGCAGTGGCCCCGGATGGAACCGGTGGAGATCGGCTCCGGCTGCTGGATCGGCACCGGCGCGGTGATCCTGCCCGGCGCGCGGATCGGGCGGAACGTGGTGGTCGCCGCCGGTGCCGTGGTCCGGGGCACGGTCCCCGACCACGCTGTGGTGGCGGGCGCGCCCGCCCGCGTCGTACGGCGCTGGACGCCCGACGACGGCTGGCAGCCGCCGCTGCGGACCCCGCCTCCCGTCCCGATCCCCGACGGGGTGACGCCGGGACAGCTGCGGGCACTGTCGAAGCTGGACGACGAGGCGGTGGCCCGGCTGGCCGAGCTGGACGACGAGCCGGTGGCCCGGGCGCCCGGACCGGACGACCGGGCCGGAGCGGCGGGCAGGCTCGCGGAGCCGGCCGCCGAGAGCTGACCGTCCGGCGCCTCGGCCCGCCGCCCGGCGCGGTGCGCCCACCGGAGCGCGGGCCGCGCCCGCCGCCCGCACAGCAGGCAGCCGTCCGCCGAGACGGCCGTTCGCCGCCCGCACAGTGCGCAGCCGTCCGCCGAGACGGCCGTTCACCGCGCCGCTCGCTGTTGCTAGCGTGCCGCCATGCACGCACCCATCGGGAACTTCGACAGCGCCACGCCCGCGACGGAATGCCTCGCCGAGCTGACCCGCCCGGTCGCCGACGCCGTACGCCACTGGAGCGGCGGCGTCCCCGCCGACGAGATCGTCTACGTCGACACCGAACCGGAGTGGGCCGACACCGCCACCTTCGTCGAGCACTACGGCCGCGAGCTGCTCGAACAGTCCGCCAACTGCGTCGTGGTCACCGGCAAGCGGGGCGGCGGCACGACGCTCGCCGCCTGCGTGGTCCTCTCCACCACCCGGGTCGACGTCAACGGGGTCGTACGCCGCCACCTCGGCGCCCGCAAGGCCTCCTTCGCGCCCATGGACACGGCGACCGGCGAGACCGGCATGGAGTACGGAGGCATCACCCCGGTCGGCCTGCCCGGCGACTGGCCCGTGCTGGTGGACTCGGCCGTCGTCGACCTGCCGTACGTCCTCGTCGGCAGCGGACGCCGACGCGGCAAACTGCTGGTTCCGGGCAAGGCCTTCGCGGAACTGCCGGGGGCCGTGGTCCTGGAGGGACTGGGCGTCGCCTGACCGTTCAGGTGGTGGCGTGGTGGGCCAGCGCCAGATGCGGATCCGTCTCACCGGGGACCGGTTCCGGGTCGGCGTGGACCAGGGCGGCGGTGAGCCGCGGCACCGCGTGCAGCAGCGCGTGCTCGGCCTCGACGGCGATGCGGTGGGCCTGGCGGACCGTGACCTCGCCGTCCACCACCAGGGCCACCTCGGCGCGCAGCCGGTGCCCGATCCAGCGCAGCCGCAGCTCGCCCACCCCGCGCACGCCGGCCACCTCGCCCAGTACGCGCTCGGCCCGGTCCACCAGAGCCGGATCGACGGCGTCCATCAGCCGCCGGAACACCTCGCGCGCCGCGTCCCGCAGCACCAGCACGACGGCGGCCGTGATCACCAGGCCCACGACCGGGTCGGCGAGCCGCCACCCCAGCGCCGCGCCCCCGGCGCCCAGCAGAACGGCCAGTGACGTGCAGCCGTCCGTACGGGCGTGCAGTCCGTCGGCGACCAGCGCGGCGGAGCCGATCTCCCGGCCCACGCGGATCCGGTACCGGGCCACCCACTCGTTGCCGGCGAAACCCACCACGGCGGCCACGGCGACCGCCGGCACGTGGGAGACCGGACTCGGATCGAGCAGCCGGTCCACCGCCGTCCACCCGGTGAGGACCGCGGACGCGGCGATCGTCAGGACGATGACGATGCCGGCCAGGTCCTCCGCCCGCCCGTAGCCGTACGTGAAGCGCCGGGTGGCCGCGCGCCGGCCCAGGACGAAGGCGACGCCCAGCGGCACGGCGGTCAGCGCGTCCGCGGCGTTGTGCACCGTGTCGCCGAGCAGCGCCACCGACCCGGAGGCCACCACCACGACCGCCTGCGCCGCCGCCGTCGCGCCGAGCACCGCCAGCGACACCCACAGCGCGCGCAGTCCGCGGGCCGAGGACTCCAGGGCCGGGTCGAGCTTGTCGGCGCTCTCGTGGGAGTGCGGGATGAGGCGGTGCGCCGGGCGGTGCCACGGGCCGGCGGGGGAGCGGCGGCCGGGGGCGTGCTCGCCGTGGTGAGGGTGACGGTGATGCCGGTGCGGGTCGCTCACGGGGTTCCCCTTCCGAAGCCGGGGTGTGATGGCCGGTGTGGGTGTCTCGGTGGGGTGGGTGTCACGGTGCGGTGGGCCGGCGCGGTGCGGTACGGCGGGGCGGGCCGGCGCGGCGCGGTGTTCCGGTGCGGCGGTGGACGGCCGGCGTCCCCCACGCCATTATGTGCGTATGAGCGCACGCATGCACCTTTCACCTGCGGACGATGCGCACCCGCGCACCCCGGGCGAAGAACAGTTCGCCCTCGCCGCCGAGGTCCTCGCGCTGCTCGGTGACCGGACCCGCCTGTCCCTGCTGCACGCCCTGACCGGCGGCGAGGCCGACGTCACCACCCTCACCGAGGCGTGCGGAGCGGCCCGGCCCGCCGTGAGCCAGCATCTGGCCCGGCTGCGGCTCGCGGGGCTCGTGAGCACCCGCAAGGAGGGGCGGCGGGTCGTGTACGCACTCCGTGACGGGCATCTGCGCCGCCTGGTCGCCGAGGCGCTGAACGTCGCCGACCACCGGCTCGGCGACCGGCCGCTCCACGACTGACCGGGAGTTCTCAGCCGGTGGTCCGGGTGCCGAGGTACTGCTCGGCGAAGGCCGCCGCCGCGACCGGAGAGGCGAACAGGCGCCGCAGCCGGGCCAGGGCGGCGCCCGCTCGGTACGGGTCGCCCGACGCCGTGCCGTGGTACATCTCCCCGAGCCACTGGGAGAACTCCTGGTAGTCCCACGCCTGGGCGAGACACGTTGCCGAGTAGCCGGACAGCCCGGTTTCGTCGCCCTCCGTGAGGTACGCGACCAGCCCGTCGCCGAGCAGGAAGGCGTCGTGCAGGGCGAGGTTCAGGCCCTTGGCGGCGATGGGTGCGGTCAGATGGGCCGCGTCCCCGGCCAGGAAGAGACGGCCGAAGGCCATGGGCTCGACGATGTGGCCGTGCATGTCCAGGACACGTCTCTCGATCAGCCGCCCCTCCTCGAGAGGCGGCACCCCGACGGCGCCGAGCCGTTCGCGCAGCTCCGCCCAGACCCGCTCGTGCGGCCAGTTCTCCGGATCGTCGCCCGGCGGGCACTGGAGGTAGTAGCGGGTCACCTCCGGACTGCGCGCCATGTGGCCGGCGAAACCGCGCGGATGCATGCCGAACACGACACAGTCGTAGGACGGCGGTGCCTCGGCCAGGAGCGCCAGCCAGCCGACGCCGTAGTCATGGCGCGCGACGCGCACCCGCCCGGACGGCAGTGCCGCCCGGGTCACCCCGCGCGCACCGTCGCAGCCCGCCAGGAAGTCGGCCTCCACGACGCGCCGTTCACCGGAGTCCGGGCACACGTAGGACACCGACGGCCGACCGGACTCCAGCCCGTGCAGGCGGACGTCCCGGACACCGAACCGGATCTCCCCGCCCCGCACGTCCGCATACTCGCGGACCAGGTCCGTCACCAGGAACTGCTGCGGGTAGACGAAGTGGTGCCGGCCGGTCAGCCGGGTGTACTCGAACCGGTACGACTCCCCGGCGAACCGGAACTCGCACTCGGTGTGCCTCTGGGCCCGCTCCAGCAGGGTCCGCGCCAGGCCGCGCCGTTCCAGCCCCCGTACGGCCCACTCCTCGATGACCCCGGCGCGGGGCCGCCGCTCGATGAACTCCCGGGTCTCGGTCTCCAGGACCAGACAGCCGACGCCCGCGGCGCGCAGGATGTTGCCGACGGTGAGCCCGGCGGGGCCGGCACCCACGACGACGGCCGAAAAGCCCTGTGCGGCACCGGAGCTGCCGTGGGAGGAGGCTGCGGTCACTCGAGCATTATGCGGGCGGTACCCGGCCACCGGAACGGCCCGCGCGGCCCGCCGCCCGGAAAAACACCTCGCGGCCCGCGACCGGCGCGGCTATGCTCCCCGCGATGACTACTCCTTCTGTCGGCAGATTGGGGGACCCGTCCGCGCAAGGTGAGTGCTGATGCTCACTCACCCCGTGAACGAGGACTCCCGCCTTTCCCTCTGGCGGCGCGTGCGCGAGTTCGCCGTGCCGCCGTCCATGATCGAGACTGCGACCGCCCGCCGCCGTGCCGGGGACTGGGCCGGGGCATGCGCCGCCGCAGGCATCGACGTCGACCTCAACCCGCGCTCCGTGGCGCGCACGCACGGCCACGACCTCGCCGCCCGGATCCGGGCCGACCTGCGCCATCTCGCGCCCGACCTGCTGCGCTGGCACATGCCGAGAATCGCTCCGGACGGGCTGCTGCGCCCGGGCCTCACGCTCACCCTGGCGCGATACGACAGCACCGGAGGCGACGGCGCACAACCGGTGCACCTCGTGGTCCGGACGCCGCCCGCCTGGGCGGACGGCGGCCAGCGGATCAGCCTCGCCCTGTGGGACGGCTCCGGTCCGGAAACGGGCGCCGGCCGGCATCCGCACCCCCGGCCCAACCGGCGGTTCCGCCTCGACCTGCACCGCCACCTGTGGGACGCGCGCAGAACCGATGAGCTGCGCGTCCGGGCGGGGGCCGACCTGCCACCCACCGACGACCACTTCGGACACCCCCGACCTCCGGGCCTGCCGGGGACGGTGCCGCCGGGGCACCGCTGTGCCGTCGGCCGGTGGGCAGCCGAGGCGGAAATCCTGCTCCGCGCCGAGGGACGGACGACGGACGGCACCGGCACCGGCACCGGCACCGTGACCGTGCGGCTCGGGGCCGGGCGCCGGCTGGCCGTGGAACTGGTCGCGGACCGGAACGGCGCAGGTCCGCCCGTGCTCCGGATCGAGCCGGCGCCCACCGGCGGCGCCGCGCCGTCCGCACTGCCGGTGCTGCCCGACGCGGCGACCTGGATCTCACCCGACCTGGAACTCGTCCGCGCCGGCGTGATCGAGGCCGATCGGCTCCATCCTCTGGTCGCCTCCGCGCTGACAGCGGACCACGAACCGGCCGTCCCGCCCCGGCCCCCGGACCCGG
The DNA here is from genome assembly GCF_049975785.1 of Streptomyces sp. WG7. Lineage (NCBI taxonomy): Bacteria > Bacillati > Actinomycetota > Actinomycetes > Kitasatosporales > Streptomycetaceae > Streptomyces > Streptomyces sp. WG7. Next base: position 97,304 of record NZ_JBNGGE010000008.1, on the reverse strand, counting down.
CCGGACGTCCCCGCCTCGTGGACTGCCGGGGAGCCCGGCACCGGATCGGCCTCGTCGACGGGGTACTGGCGGCGCTGGACCACGACCCGGCGGAAACCCGCCGGGAGGAGCTGCTGGCCGCACTGACCGGCACTCCGCTGCCCTGCTTCCAGGTCATCGACGAGGCGCACCGACGTCCGGAGTGCCTCCCCGACATCCGCGAACGCCTCAGACACGGCGACACCACCGGCGCCCTCGCGGCCGTCGAAGACCTGCTGGGCCCCGGCGCACGCCTGCGCGACGGCGCCCTGCGGGATGAACTGGAGGCCGCCGCGCTACGGCGGATCACCTACGGGATGTTCCGCGCCGGCCTCGACGGACCCGGTCCGGGACGGGTCCGCCCGGACCGTCACCGTCCCCGCGTCGCCCGCTCCCGCCCGCGCCACGCGACCCGCGACTGACACGGGGAGTGCCGCCCCGCGACTGGCTCGGGGAGTGCCGCCCCGCGACTGGCTCGGGGAGTGCCGCCCCGCGACTGGCTCGGGGCGTCCGCCCGGTGTTCGCCACCCGCCCACCACGAACCCACAGGTGATGACTTATGACGACTTGTACGCCCGCAGCCTCCGTCTCCGCCGACCGCCCCGACTCCTCACCGGACCGTACCCAGCTCGACATCGCCGGTGACCTGCTGGCCCTGCTGCGCGACGCGACCACCGAACCGCGGCCCGACAACCAACTGGAGGCCCTCACCCTGGCCGTGGCCGCCGACCTCCCCGTACTGCTGTGGGGTGAGCCGGGGATCGGCAAGACCGCCGCCCTGACCCAGCTCGCCACCGCCCTGGACCTTCCGCTGACCACCGTGATCGCCAGCGTGCACGAGCCGTCCGACTTCTCCGGGCTGCCCGTCGTCGGGGACGACCCCGCGGAACAGGGCGTCCCGCTGGCCACCGCCGGACTGGGCGGTGCGACTGGTACGGGCCGGCCGGGGGCTGCTGTTCCTGGACGAGCTGTCCACCGCGCCACCGGCCGTGCAGGCCGCCCTGCTCCGCCTCGTCCTCGAACGGCGGATCGGCGCCCTCCGACTGCCGCCCGGGGTCAGGATCGTGGCCGCCGCCAACCCCCGGTCCTCGGCGGCCGACGGCTGGGAGCTGAGCCCGCCGCTGGCCAACCGGTTCGTCCACCTCCAGTGGACCCACGACCACGACGTCGTCGTACGAGGACTCGGCGGGACCTGGCCCCGGGCGACACTGCCGCGGCTCGACCCGGACGGGCTCGCTCACGCCGTGGGCCACGCCCGCCGTGCGGTGTGCGCCTTCCTCACCGCCCGCCCCGGGCTCGTGCACCGCCTGCCCAGCGGCGAAACACGCCGGGGCGGCGCCTGGCCGTCGCCCCGGAGCTGGGAGATGACCCTGTGCCTCATCGCCTTCGCGACCGCGGCCGGCTCCTCCAAGGAGGTGCTCTCCCTGCTGGTGCGGGGCACCGTCGGCGACGGTCCCGGGCTGGAACTGATGGCGAGCCTGGACCGCATGGACCTCCCGGACCCCGAGACACTGCTCGCCGACCCGACCGGCGCCGTCCTGCCCGAGCGCGGAGACCTGCGCCAGGCCGCGCTCGACGGTGTGGTGGCCGCGGTACGCAAACGGCCGGAAAGATCCCGGTGGGACGCGGCGTGGGCGCTGCTGGCCCGCGCCATGGAGACCGGTGCCCCGGACGTCGTGGTCGTCCCCGCCACGACACTCGCCGCCCTGCGGCAACAGGACTGGGACATCCCGGCGTCCATCGAGCGGCTCGCGGGAGCCGTGTCGCTGTCCCGGCGCGCGGACCGGGCGGCGGACCGTGCGGTGACGCGGACCGCCGGCCCCGTCAAGGCGGGCCGATGAGCAGCGGCACGTCGAGCACGGCCGCGTCGGCCACGGTGACGACCACACCGGTTCCGGCCGTGCTCGACCGCGACAAGCTCTTCGCCGCCCGGCTGCACGCCGCCCGGGCCCGGCCCTACCTGGCGACGGCGCTGTTCGCCCTGTACGTCGTCCCGTCGAGGACGGTGCCGACGATGGCCGTCGACCGGTACTGGCGGTGCTACGTCTCGCCGGTCTTCGTGGACCGGACGCCCGCGGAGGAACTGGCCGGGGTCTGGGTGCACGAGGTGGCGCACCTGCTGCGCGACCACCACGGGCGCAGTGACCGGGTCGCGCGGGAGCGCGGGCTGACCGGTCCGGCCGAACGGCTGCGGATGAACATCGCCGCGGACTGCGAGATCAACGACGACGTGTTCGGGGACGGACTGGTCCGTCCCGAGGGCGCGGTCGAGCCGGAGCTCCTCAAACTGCCCGAGGGCCAGCTCATGGAGGACTACCTGCGCCAGTTCCGGCTCGGGCGGCTCACCGAGAGCCTGGCCTGGCTGGACTGCGGCAGTGGCGCCGACGGCCTCGAACGGGAGTGGGACCTCGGGCCGGACGGCGCGGACGGGCTCAGTGAGCAGCAACAGGACGCGGTGCGCTTCCGGGTCGCGCAGGGCATCAACGCCCGCCCGGGAAGCGCGCCGAAGGGGTGGAAGCGGTGGGCGGAACAGGCGTTCCATCCGCCGCAGCCGTGGCGGGACCTGCTGGGAGCGGCGGTCCGCTCGGCGACCTCCTCGGGTGGCGCGGGCGAGGACTACACGTACGGCCGGCCGTCGCGCCGCTCGGCCGGAATGTCCGGCGTCGTGCTGCCGAGCCTGCGCCGCAGACCGCCCCGGGTCGCCGTGGTCATCGACACCTCGGGATCGGTCAGCGACGCGGAACTCGGCAGCGCGCTGCTCGAGGTCGCCGCGATCGCCCGTGCCGTCGGTGGCCGCCGCGACCTGGTCACGGTGGTGCCCTGCGACGCGTCGGCGCGGCTCGCGCACTCCCTGTGCCGCGCCGAGGGAATTCCCCTGGTGGGCGGGGGCGGTACGGACCTGCGCACGGGCTTCGCCAAGGCGCTGCGCGCGCAGCCCGCACCGGACGCCGTCGTGGTCCTGACCGACGGGCAGACGCCCTGGCCGGACACACGGCCGGCGTGCCGGACGGTGGTCGGCCTCTTTCCCCGGCAGCGGATCCGCGGCTCCTGGAACGAGGACGACCCCGAGTACGTGCCGGACTCACCACCCGACTGGGCGCGCGTGGTGGTCATCGGGTCCGACCCGGCCGGTGGCGGGTGAGGCGCCCGCGGGCTCACCCGCCACCGGTGCGAGGGCCGTCACCTCCTGGCGGCCCGAAACGCCGGGCAGGGGGTATCGGCCGAGCTGTGGGATCCCGGTGGTCGGGCAGGGGGGGCGGTCGAGCTGTGGGATCCCGGTGGCCGGGCAGGAGTCAGCCGAGCCGTGGGATCTCGATCGCCGGGCAGCGGTCCATCACCATCTCCAGTCCCGCCGCCCGGGTCCGCTCGTACGCGGCCTCGTCGATCACGCCGAGCTGGAACCAGACAGCCCCGGCCCCCTTGGCGACCGCCTCGTCGGCGACCGGTCCGGCCAGGTCGCTGTTGACGAAGACGTCGACGACGTCCACCGCGAAGGGGACGTCCGCGAGAGAGGCGTACCCCCGCTCACCGTGCACCGTCTCCGCCTTGGGATGCACGGGCACGACGCGCTTGCCGAAGCGCTGCAGCACCTCGGCGACGCCGTACGCCGCGCGCTGCCTGTTCGACGACAGGCCCACCACGGCCCAGGTGTCACCGAGTTCGGTGAGGATCTTCCGGACGGTTGCCTCGTCGCCGTACACCGGCGGCCTCCCTGGACTCCTGGACGACTCGCGTGCCGCGTGTCGTGTGTCGTGTGTCGTGTCTTCCCGCAGGACAACGGACGGCGGCCCGCCGGGATTCCCGTGCGGCGGGGGAGCCGCGGCGAGCGCGCCCTCTGTGCGCCACCGCCCCACCCCGCCTACGCTCACCCCGTGCTGCGCATCATCGACGCCCGGACCCGAGAGCCCGCCCCCGCCGCCCCCGCCCGGCGGGGCCCCACCCGTGTCGAGGCGCACGCGCCGGGCCGCGACACGACCGGACTGCGCGTGCTGCTCGTCGCCGACCTCCTGGTCCGTGCCCTGGAGCTGGACGGCACTCCCGTGTGGGCGGTGCTGACCGGCGCGGAGGAGGAGCCACGGTTGCGTGCGGACGCCGCGGCCCTCGGCATCCGGCCCTTCGACGACGGAGGAGCGGCCGGACCCGGACCGGGCGCCGGGCAGACCGTGCACGTCGTGCGCGAGGGCGGGGCCACTCCGGACGGGGCAACGGTCGCCGTGGCCTCCGTGGACGTGGCCGCACAGGGCACCGACGACCCCGACGCCGTGCGTCTCGCGCTGCTGGAGCGGCACCACCACGCGCGCGTGGAGCTCGACGCGAGCGCGCTGGACGATGCCGGGGACACGCTCGCGCGCTGGCGCCGCGCGGTCGCCGCCTGGGCGCGGCAGCCTTCCCGTCCCGTCCCGGGCGAGGTGCGCGACCAGCTGCGAGCCGCGTGGGAGGACGACCTGGACGCCCCCGGGGTGCTGCGTGTGCTGCGCCGGGTGGAGACCGATCCGGGCCTTCCGGACGGAGCCCGGTTCGAGACCTACGCCTACGCCGACCGGTTCCTCGGCCTCCACCTCGCCCGGGACGTCGGAACCCCGGCCTGAGCGCGCCGGGCTCCGGCCGCGGCCGCGCCGCCTGGCCGTCCCGCGGCACGCCAAGCAGGCCCACCCGCCGGCGCCGCCGTGCACGACCGCACGCTCGCCGGGCACGACCGCATGCTCGCTGGCCACGACCGTCCGCTCGTCGGCCACGACGGCATGCTCGCCGGGCACGACCGTCCGCTCGTCGGCCACGACCGTCCGCTCGCCGGGCGAGGCCGCCGAGACTCAGCCGGGGGCCGGACGGGCCCCCGGCCCCCGGCCCCCGGCGTGGCCCTGCCGGCCGCGGCGACGGTGCCGCGGGGCGTGCGACGGTGAGCGCATAGGCTGGCCGGATGCAGGACGAGTACCGCACCGTCGCCCGCGCGGGTGTGCACGAGACCGAGATCAACCGCTCCCGTTTCCTGTGCGCCCTCGCCCCGGCCGCCACCGAGCAGGAGGCCCAGGCGTTCGTCGCGGCCGTACGCAAGGAGCACGCGGACGCCAACCACAACTGCTGGGCGTACGTCATCGGGGCCGACGCCGCCGTGCAGAAGGCCAGTGACGACGGCGAGCCGGGCGGCACCGCGGGTGTCCCCATGCTCCAGATGCTGCTGCGCCGCGACATGCGGTACGTCGTCGCCGTCGTCACCCGCTACTTCGGAGGCGTCAAGCTCGGCGCGGGCGGACTCATCCGCGCCTACGGCGGCGCGGTCGGCGAGGCCCTGGACGACCTCGGCACTCTCACCCGCCGCCGGTTCCGCCTGGCCACGGTGACCGTCGACCACCAGCGCGCGGGCAAGCTCCAGAACGACCTGCGCACGGCGGGACGCGCGGTGCGCGACGTGCGGTACGACGAAGCCGTCACCATCGAGATCGGCCTGCCGGAGGCCGACGTGGCCGCCTTCCGGTCCTGGCTCGCGGACGCCACCGCGGGGTCGGCCGGGTTCGAACTGGGCGGCGAGGCGTACGGGGACGCGTGACCGCGCCGGTTCACCGTCGCCGACGTGGTGTCTCCGGTGAGGCGGAGGCTCGCCCGCCCCACCGTGCGCGCGGATCCCGCTACTTCGTGGCCCCCTGTGCGAACCCGTTGTAGATGTAGCGCTGGAGGAAGAGGAAGATCACCAGAGTGGGCACGATCACGAGGACGGCCCCGGCGGAGATGTTCTCCCAGTGCGCGCCGAACGGCCCCTTGAAGCGGAACAGGGCCGTGGACATGGTCCCGAGTTCCTCGGAGGGCATGTAGAGGAACGGGATGTAGAAGTCGTTGTACGTGGTGATGCCCTTGATGATGACCACGGTGGCGATCGCCGGCTTGAGCAGCGGGAAGATGATCTTCCGGTAGATGGTGAACGAGTTCGCGCCGTCGAGCCGCGCCGCTTCGTCGAGGGACTTCGGAATCCCGCGGATGAACTGCAGGAAGATGTAGATGGACACGATGTCGGTGCCCATGTAGAGCAGGATCGGGGCCCAGCGGGTGTCGAACAGGCCGAAGCTGTTGACCACCTGGAAGGTGGCGACCTGGGTGGTCACGCCGGGGACCAGGGTGGCGACGAGGAACAGCGCCATGACGAGCTTCTTGAAGCGGAAGTCGAAGCGGTCGATGGCGTACGCGGTCATGGAACCGATGACCACGGTGCCGGTGACGGAGAACAGCAGGATGAAGGCCGTGTTGCCGAAGGCCGTCAGCATGTGGCCGTCGGTGAACGCCGTGGCGTAGTTGGAGAAGTTCAGCCAGTCGTCCGGCAGGGCCAGGGCGCCCTGGCCGTCGGAGATCTCGTCGTAGGACTTCAGCGAGGTCAGGAAGACGACGAGGAGTGGGACCAGGACCACGAGGGAGGCGACGACCAGCGACAGGTAGGTGAGGGCGCTGCCGATCGGGAGGCGCCGGCGGGGCCGGCCCTCGGTGGGGGCGGTGATGGTCATACGAGGTCCACCTTCTCGTCGGGCACGATGCGGCGCTGGATCCAGGTGATCAGCAGGATGATGACCAGCAGCACGACGGCGGAGGCGGAAGCCAGGCCGGTCTTGTTGAACTGGAAGGCGAACTTCACCGTCTGGATGACGAACGTCGAGGTCTCGGTCGCGCCGCCGGTCATGATGTACGGGATCTCGAAGACGGACAGGGAGCCGGAGATCGCCAGGATGACGCTGAGGCTCAGCACCGGGCGGATGCTGGGCGCGATGATGTGCCGGAACTGCTGCCACCGGGTCGCGCCGTCGAGCTGGGCGGCCTCGTAGAGCTCACCGGGGATCGACTGGATCGCGCCGAGGAACAGGACGAAGTTCAGGCCCGTGAAGCGCCACACGGACACCCCCGCGAGCGAGGTGTTGGCCGACTCCGGGCTGCCCAGCCACGCGTGGCCGGTGTCGGCGCCGAACCAGGACAGGACGGAGTCGAGGGTGCCGCCGTCCTGGAAGAAGTAGAGGAAGACGAAGCCGATCGCGACCCCGTTGATCAGGTAGGGGAAGAACAGGATGCCCTTGAACAGGTTCCTGAAGCGCAGGTCGAAGCTGAGGACCACGGCGAAGTACAGGGCGATCACGATCTGCACGGCGGAGGCCGCGAGGTAGTAGAAGCTGACCGCGAAGACCTTGAAGAGCTCGGGCCGGGTGAACAGCTCGGTGTAGTTGTCGCCGCCGACGAAGTTCCGGTCGGGGCTGACGCCGTCCCAGTCGGTGAAGCTGTAATAGATCATGTTGCCCACGGGCACGTACGTGAACGTGACCAGCAGGGCGAGGGGGGCCAGGAGGAACAGCCACGGGGTGATACGGCGCAGGGGCCGGTCATGCCACGAGGCAGCGCCCGGCGCACGGCGCCGGGAGGGCTGTTTAGCGGTCCGGCCCGGTTCGGTGGCCGGAGCGGGCGGTGATGCGGTGGAGGCGGTGCGGGTCATAGCGGGGCCAGGGCCTTTCGTCGTCCGCTGAGGGCACTGGGGCGGGGCCGGACCCCTCCCGCCGACGGGAGGGGCCCTGCCGGGCACCGGTTCAGGAGCCGGCCATCTGCCTGGCCTCGGACCAGCGCTTGTTCAGTTCGCCGAAGTAGCCGTCGAGCGACCCGTCCACGGCTCCGCGGGCGATGTCGATCAGCTTCTGCCGGTAGTCCGGCTTGGCCAGGCCGATCTCGGAGGCGTTGTCGATGGCGTTGACCTCGGCGGTCTTCGCCTCGGAGCGCTCCACCATCTTGACATCGTTGTCAACGTAGCCCTTGAGGGTGTCCGGCATACCCTCGGCCTTCAGGGCGGAGACCGCCCCCTCCTTCGCCGCGTAGCCCGACTTCTCGGTGAACCAGTCGATCCAGGCCCGGGCCGCGCTCTTGTGGTCGGAGTGGATGTTGACGGCCTGCTGGTAGTCGGAGACCAGGGTCGCGCAGAACGTGCCGCCCGTCTGGGCCGGGACGGGCATGAAGCCGATGTCGTCGGGGTTCTGGCCGGCCTTCTCGGCCGCGTCCCGCATCTGGTTGATCGCCCAGGAGCCGAGCATCATGCTGCCCACCTCACCCTTGGCCAGCAGGGTCTTCGAGCTCTCCCAGTTGGTGGTGGCCGGGTCCTTCTCCGACAGCTTCTCGTGGACGATGTCGTGGAGCAGGGTGTCGAGCGCGTTCAGCTCCGTGCCCTTCTCCCAGGGCTTGCCCATCGAGGCCAGCTTGTCCGAAGCCTGGCTGTCGCAGCTCACGGACCCGACGCTGTTCGTCCAGGGGCTGCTGAGCGGCCAGCCGTCCTTGAAGTTGGTGTAGTAGGGCGTCGCGCCCGTCTTCTCCCCGACGGCCTTCAGGTCGTCCAGGAACTGCTGCGGCGTCGTCGGCCAATCGGTGATGCCGGCCTTCTTCCACAGCGCCTTGTTGTAGACGAAGCCGTTGGCGGTGCCGAAGGTGGCGATTCCGTAGGTCCTGCCGCCGACGTCGGTCTTGTCGGTGAAGCGGTAGGTGTTCTTCATCGTCGAGGTGTCGCCGAGCGGCGCGAAGAACTTGGGGTAGTCACCCTTGGCGATCACCGAGGGGATCAGCAGGACGTCGCCGTAGTCCTCCGTGTTCATGCGGATCTTCACCTCACCCTCGTAGTCGGTGAGGCCCTCGAACTCGACCTTCACCTCGGGGTAGGTCTTGTTGAACTCGGCGGCGTACTTCTTCATCGTCCCGTCCTGGATCAGGTCGGTGCGATTGGTCAGGACGGTGATGTCCCCCGAGACGCTGTCCGGGTTCACCGGCGCGGCAGCGGTCTCGTCGGCGTTCGGGCTCCCGCCCCCGCCGCACCCCGCGACGGTCAGCATCGCGGTGGTCAGCAGAGCGACGCCCAGCGTCTTCTTCCCCATGTGCCCAGCTCCTTCCAAGGATTACGGCTCGGGCTCCGGTGGTTGTCGGCGACTATGTCAGGCACCCGTGAACCGGTAAAGCTAAGTGCCGCACCGCGATACTTAATTGTTACCGGCGGTGAATGCCTGTGCCAGATGCCGATGGCGCTCACACCGGCACTCACGGCGGAGCAGTGGTGGCTCCTGTCAGGAGGTGAGGGCTAGACCGGTTCACTTGTGTGGGGTTAAGTTGGCCGCGTCGTACAGGAAACGGGCCCGTCCCGCCTAAGGAGCCGCACATGAAGGAAGTCGTCCAGCTCACCGAGGACTGGAGCCTGCGCCACGGCGAGAGCCTGCTGCCCGCCCAGGTCCCCGGCTGTGTCCACACCGATCTGCTCACGGCCGGCCTGATCCCGGACCCCTTCCTCGGTGTCAACGAGCCGGAGGTGGCGTGGGTCGGACAGCGTGCCTGGACCTACGTCCGGGACGTGGCGGCCACCGACACCGCCGAGGAGGGCCACGAGCGGACCGACCTGGTCTTCGACGGACTCGACACGGCCGCGACCGTCACCCTGGGCGGGCGGGAACTGGGGCGCACCCGCAACATGCACCGCCACCACCGCTTCGACGTCACCGGCCACCACGGGCAGCTGAAGGTGGACTTCGCCTCCGCCTACGACGAGGCGGCGGCGGTACGGGCCCTGACGGGCGAGCGGCCCAACGTCTACCCGGAGCCGTTCCAGTACATCCGCAAGATGGCGAGCAGCTTCGGCTGGGACTGGGGCCCGACACTGGTCACCGCCGGGATCTGGCGTCCGGTCCGGCTGGAACGCTGGTCGACGGCGAGACTGGCCGGCGTGCGTCCCCTGGTGACGGTCGAGGGCGGCACCGGACGGGTCGAGGTGCGGGTGGAGGTCGAGCGCACGGCACAGGGCGCGGACCGTTCGCTCGCCGTGCGGGCCACGGTCGCCGGTGTCGAGACCCGCGCGGCCGTGGACGGTACGCGGGCCGTGCTGACGCTCGACGTGCCCGACGTCTCCCTGTGGTGGCCGCGCGGCTACGGTGCGCAGCCGCTCCACGACCTGGAGGTTGCGCTCGTCGAGGACGGGCCCGAGGCGAGGGCGCTGGACTCCTGGCAGCGGCGGATCGGTTTCCGGAACGTGGAGCTGGACCGCTCCGAGGACGCGCACGGAACCGGGTTCACCCTGGTCGTCAACGGTGTACGGCTCTTCGTCCGCGGTGTGAACTGGATCCCCGACGACGTCTTCCCCTCCCGGATCACACCCGAGCGGTACCGCACGCGGCTGCGCCAGACGGCCGAGGCGGGAGTGGACCTGGTGCGCATCTGGGGCGGCGGGATCTACGAGGACGACGCCTTCTACGACGCGTGCGACGAACTGGGTCTCATGGTCTGGCAGGACTTCCTCTTCGCCTGCGCCGCCTATCCCGAGGAGCAGCCGTTGCGCGGCGAGGTGGAGGCGGAGGCGCGCGACAACGTTGTCCGCCTGATGCCGCACCCGAGCCTCGTCCTGTGGAACGGCAACAACGAGAACCTGTGGGGCTTCCGGGACTGGGACTGGGAGCCCGAACTCGCCGGCGACTCCTGGGGTGGCGGCTACTACCTGGACCTGCTGCCGCGCGTCGTCGCCGAGCTCGACCCGACCCGGCCCTACACCGCGGGCAGCCCCTGGTCCGGCTCGTGGGACCACCACCCCAACGATCCGGCCCACGGCACCCACCACTCCTGGGAGGTCTGGAACCGCCGGGACTACGCCGAGTACCGCGACTCGGTGCCCCGCTTCGTCTCGGAGTTCGGCTGGCAGGCACCCCCCGCCATGGCGACCCTGCGGCGCGCGTTGCCCGGTGAGCAACTCGCTCCCGACTCGCCCGGCATGCTGCACCACCAGAAGGCCGAGGACGGCAACGGCAAGCTGAACCGGGGCCTGGCACGCCACTTCGCCCTGCCCGAGGGCGACTTCGACCGCTGGCACTACCTCACCCAGGTCGTACAGGCCCGCGCGATCGCCGCCGGCATCGAACACTGGCGCTCGCACTGGCCGGTCTGCGCCGGCACCATCGTCTGGCAGATCAACGACTGCTGGCCGGTCAGCTCATGGGCCGCCATCGACGGCGACGGAAGGCTCAAGCCCCTATACCACGAGCTGCGCCGGGTCTACGCGGATCGCCTCCTCACCCTCCAGCCGGACACCGACGGTCCGGTCCTCGCCGTCGTCAACCAGGCACCGGAGCCGTGGCAGGCCCCGGTGACCCTGCGCCGGATGCGGGCGGACGGCACCGAGTTGGCGAAGCTGGTCCTCGACGTGACCGTGAACGCCCGTTCAGCGCACCGGCGGAGTGTGCCGGAGGAACTGGTGCCGGACGAGCGGTCGGGCGAGGAGTTCCTCGTCGCCGACTGCGACGGCCTGCGCGCGCTGCATGTTCCCGTGCCGGACAAGGACTTCGCGTACCCGGTACCTCACTACGACGTGGCCGTGGAGTCCCCGGTCGGTGGTGATGCGAGTAGTGTCGAGGTCGTGGTGACAGCACACACTCTCGTACGTGACCTCCTCCTGCAGGCCGACCGGCTCGGCCCGGACGCGGTCTGCGACACCGGACTACGCACCCTCCTTCCCGGAGAACGGGCCCGCCTCCGGGTCACGAGGGCGGCCGAAGCCGGGGCCAACGCCGTACGCGCCGCACTGTTCTGCGTGGAACCGGCGTGAGCGCACCCTCCGAACGCGTCACCATCAAGGACGTGGCCGCCGCCGCGGGCGTGTCCAAAGGTGCCGTGTCGCTGGCGTTCAACCACAAACCGGGTGTCTCCGAGGCCACCCGGGAGCGGATCTTCGCGGCGGCGCGGCAGCTGGGCTGGGCGCCGAACTCCTCGGCCCGCAGCCTGTCCCGGCAGTCGGTCGACACCGTCGGGCTGGCCATCTGCCGGCCGGCCCGGCTGCTGGGCCTGGAGCCCTTCTACATGGAGTTCGTCTCCGGCATCGAGAGCGTGCTGGCCGAGCGGGACTGCTCGCTGCTGCTGCGACTGGTCGACTCCCTGGAGGAGGAGATCGGACTGCAGGAGCGCTGGTGGAGGGAGCGGCAGATCGGCGGCTCGATCCTGGTCGACTTCCACCAGGAGGACCCGCGTGTCGAACCGCTGCGCAAGCTGGGCCTGCCGGCCGTGGCGGTCGGCCACCCGTCCCTCACCGGGGGCTTCCCTTCCGTCTGGACCGATGACGCCGCCGCCGTCGCCGAGGCGGTGCGTTACCTGGCGGCGTTGGGACACCGGCGCATCGCGCACGTGGGAGGCCCCCGCGGCCTGGGGCACAGCGCCATCCGGACGACCGCCTTCGAACAGACCATGAGGGAGCTCGGCCTCGACAGCGGCCCGCACGCGGAGACGAGCTTCTCGGGCGACGACGGGGCGCGTGCCACGCGCTCCCTGCTGCTGGCCCGGGAGCGGCCCACGGCGATCCTCTACGACAACGACATCATGGCGGTCGCCGGGCTGGGCGTCGCCGCCGAGATGGGCATCTCGGTGCCGGACGACCTGTCCCTGCTGGCCTGGGACGACTCCCAGCTGTGCCGGCTGACCCATCCGACGCTGTCCGCGATGAGCCACGACGTCCACGGCTTCGGCGCCCAGGTCACACGCGTGCTGTTCGACGTTCTCGACGGCCGCCAGGTCGCCTCCCGGCCGGTGGCGACACCGTCCCTGGTACCGCGTGCCTCGACCGCCGCACCCCGTCCTGAGAGATACACGGACGTCTGACGGTACGGCGTCTGGATACGACGTCCGGCGATACGGCGTCCTGGAGATACACGGACGTGGGAGGGGTGCGGCATCCTGCCGCGCCCCTCCCACGTTCTCGTCCCCTGTACGGACGGCTCCTCGCCACCTGATGAGTACGCAACCCGGTGATCGCTTCGGGCCACAGCACCGGCGGTCCGGAGTTCCACCGGGGCGTCACCCTTCGCCCACCGGCCGCCCCTCCGCCAGGTCCCGTACCGCCCGCTCCAGCCGCGTCCGGCGAGTCTCCGACGTCGTGGCCCGGAGCAGCGGGAGCAGCACCAGGTAGCGGGCGGTCCGGTCGAGCGCGTCGAAGGCCGCGCGCGCCACCGGGTCCGCGGCCAGCGCAGCAGCAAGGTCGTCCGGGACAACAGCCGTCGCCTGCGACGCGTACGCGCGGTCCCAGCGGCCGTCCTCCCGGGCCCGTCGGACCTCGGCGAGGCCGGGCTCCCGCATCCGGCCCGCCCCCGTCAGCGCCGCGACCTTCTCGACATTCACCCGCGACCACAGGCTCCTCGGCCGCCGTGGCCCGTACTTCTGCAGGTAGTACCGGTCGTCCAAGCCCCGACGCTGCCCAGAGATCCAGCCCCAGCACAGTCCCACGTCGACCAGTTCGTCATCCGTGACCGACGCGATCCCCGAAGCCTTCTTCGCAACCTTGACCCACACGCCCTCGCGGCGGGTGTGGTGCTCGGCCAGCCAGTCCTCGAAGGCCGCCGCGTCCGGGAACGCGACGACTTCCACCCCGTTGAACTGCTCCATACGGGCCAGGCTAGCCCGGCCGCGCCCCAGCCGGAGCGGGCAACGCCTGATGCCGGTACGTCGGGGAGCTTGCGTTGATGGGACACGTGTCGCACATCTGTCGATCGACGAACAGAAGGCCGTAAAACCGAGAGTGCCGCACGGCATCTGATGAACGACGGGAATCCGCCTGGGCAAAACCGGTTAAGTTCCTGTCGTGAACACGGCTCCCGCCGCTGTGTCACCGGCCTCCCGCAATTGCAGGCGGGCGGCCGCCGCAGCTCCGACGAGGCCCGCGTCCCGCGCCAGAGCGGCGGGGCGCACCTCGAGACCGCGGGCGAAGTCGAGTACCGCGAAGGTGCGCAGATGGCGGCGGAGCGGAGTGAACAGCGTCTCCCCGGCCTGGGCGACACCACCCCCGATGACCGCGACCTCGATCTCCAGCAGTGTCGCGCTGCCGGCGATGGCGGCGGCCAGGGCCCGTGCCGAGCGGTCGTACGCGGCCAGGGCGCGTTCGTCGCCCGCGCGGGCGGAGGCGGCGACGGCAGCGGCCGTCGGCTCCGCGCCCGGCTGCGGTGTCCAGCCCGTCCGCACCGCGTGTCGGGCGATGGCGGTCCCGCTGGCGTATCCCTCCACGCATCCCCGTGCGCCACAGGCGCAGGGGGCGCCGTCGAGGCCGACGGAGATGTGACCGATGTGCCCGGCGTTCCCCGAGGGCCCCGGATGCAGTCGGCCGCCCAGAACGTACCCGCCCCCGACGCCGGTCGAGACCACCATGCACAGTGCGTTGTCCACTCCGCGAGCGGCGCCGAGCCAGTGTTCGGCGGCGGTCATGGCCACGGCGTCTCCGAGCAGGACCGGTCTGATGCCGGCGAAGAGCATCGGATGGGCGCGCACGCTCTCGACGAGGGGAAAGGCCCGCCAGGCGGGAATGTTCACGGGACTCACCGTGCCGGCCGCCGTGTCGACCGGGCCCGCGCTCGCGATGCCCAGTCCACGTACCGTGCCCCAGGCCGGGGCGGCGGCCAGGGTGTCGATCACGGCGTCGACGGTCCGGGCCATGCGCTGGGTGGACTCCCGCGCGGGTGTGGGGAGTTCGGCGCGGTGGACGACGGTCCCCCGCTCGTCCACCAACGCACCCGCGATCTTGGTCCCTCCGATGTCCAGGGCGGCGTACACCGATTCAGTCCTCTCGGGCCGGTCGGGCCTCCCTGCGCACCGCTTACCGGCGGCGTCGAGCGAGAGGCCCGGACAACGTTGTCAAAGAAATGGGCGGCAGCAGGTCTTACACGAGGGGGCCACGTTCGGCCGGGCTCAGGCCGGCGGCTGCCACGAACAGCGTTCCCTCGCCCTCCACCAGGACGCCGTCGTCCGAGGCGGACAGGAAGCAGGAGTCGCCGGGGCCGAGCCGAAGGTGGTCCGTGCGACCCGCGCGCAGTCGGACCGATCCGTCCGTGCAGAAGGCGATGCGGGGGCCGGCCGACGGCACGAGGGGTCCGCCCGAGCCGTCGAGCCGGGTCCGGTGGAGGGAGAACTCCTCCACCGGGCAGTCGTACAGCTGTGTGGAACCGGGCCCCGGGACGCCGGTGGGCGTCACCTCGGGTACGCGCACCGCCGGGTCGGTGATCCGAAGCAGCTCGGGCACGTTCACTTCCTTGGCCGTCAGCCCGGCCCGCAGCACGTTGTCGGAGTTGGCGAGCAGTTCGAGTCCGACGCCCCGCACGTAGGCGTGCAGTCCACCGGCCGGCATGAACAGCGCCGCACCGGGTTCCAGGACCCGGTGGTTCAGGAGGAGGGAGGCCACGAGTCCGAGATCTCCGGGGTGGTGCCGGGACATGCGCTCCACCGCCGCATACGCCTCCGCGTGGGGGCCGTCGGACCGCGCCCGGCGCCGGCATGACTCCACGACGCCGCGCACCAGCGCCGCGCGGTCATCACTCGGCCACTCGAGTACGGCCCGCAGGGCATCGGTCAGCACCCGGTCGCCGGCGCCGGCCTGCAGCAGCGCGACGACCGGGCGCAACCGGCCGACCTCCAGGTCCTCCAGCACGCGCACGGCCTCCTCGCGGTCGCGGAAGCCGGCCAGCACCTCGAACCGGCTCAGCGCGCACAGCAGCTCGGGCTTGGGCCAGCCGTCCACGTAGGGACCGTGACGGCCGTCGGCCTGCTGCGCGGCGAAGGCCGAGCGCGCCTGCTCCCGGTCGGGGTGCACCTGTATGGACAGGGGTTGCTCGGCGGCCAGTACCTTCAGCAGGAAGGGCAGCCTTCCCCCGAACCGCCGGGCACACGCGGCCCCCAGCTCCCTCTCGGGGCCGTCGGACACGGCGTCCAGGAGGGTCAGCTCTCGTCCGCCGCGCGTCATGCCCGCGGGGCCGGACGGATGCGCGCCCATCCACAACTCCGCCTCCGGCCCGGCCGAGGGCGTCCTTCTGCCCTGCAGCCGGGCCAGTGCCTCGTGCGAGCCCCATGCGTATGGCTTGATGACCGGTTGAAGTAGATCCACGTTTTCACGTTAACGGCGTACGAACGAACTCCATGGCCCGATCGGCTTCTGTTATTGAACCGGTATAGTGGCGTCCCGAGGGGATCTACGGGTCATTCCTGCCGTGCGGTGTGAAGGGTGCGGGAGGGTGGAAGGCCGAACGGCGAACGGCGGAGGCTGTGGGGCGCCTGCCGGTGAGGCGGCGTGCGCGGATCCGGGCCCGGAGGCCCGTCCCGACGGAAAGCGGCTCCCGCGACGCGACACGAAGGCGTAGGCGGCCTCCCGGTGCCGGTGCCGGTGCCGGGGGCGTGAGTGACGGGCAGGTGCCCGTCAAAGGGGCGCGTCCGGGGGCAGGGGCACCAGGGGGCGTGGGCGTCCCGGTCGGCGTGTGGGGTGTGGCCATGGATGGCGTCTCTTTCGTTCGAAGGGAGACGGCTCGTCGCGTCGGTGGGTGCGACGGGTCTGGCCTCGAGATTTCGGCGCGGGTAGTGCAGGTCGGCCCGTGTACCGGTTAACCGGGTAGGAACGTAGGGCGACGCCGTTCCACTGTCAATCAGTTGCGCCGGCTCTGTTTCCGCTGGTGGTTGACCACTTTGTCGCATCCATCGGTACTGGTCAGCCCGTTTAGCGGTTTAGTCCCGGGGGTGCGGTCGTGCTCGGTGGACGGATCGCGAACCGGCTATTGACATGGGCGGAACACCCAGTGCCTCATGGTGTGGCGATGGCCCGGTGGTGCCTCATGGGGCCGAAGTCGCGGCAGGGCGAGGTCACTTGTCGGCGCCCACCCGCACCGGCGACGCCTGCGAAGCCTGCCTTTGGTCACACCTCTGTCGAAGTGCCCGCGACGCTCGCCGATCCTGCTCTCAGGAGTCGATGCCCGCACCAGACATCGTTGTCAGCGAGACATGGTCCGCCCTCGCGGGCATCGTCGCGCTCCGCACCACCCGCATTCGCATCCGCACGCGCAGCCGCATCCGCACCCGCATCCAAGGAGAGATATGCGAAAGCCGAGAAGCACCCTGATCACGACGGCGGGCATGGCGTTCGCCGCAGTCCTGGGCCTGCTGGTCTCGTTTGCCGGCCCCTCCGTCGGCGAGGCCGACGCGGCACCCACCGGTATCCGTGTCAGTGACGGAAACGTGGTCGAGGCGAACGGGAACGAGTTCGTCATGCGCGGGGTCAACCACGCCCACACCTGGTACCCCGAGCGCACGAGCTCCATCGCCGACATCGCGGCCAAGGGTGCCAACACCGTCCGCGTCGTCCTCAGCAGCGGCGACCGGTGGACGCGGACGAGCGCCTCCGAGGTCTCCTCCCTCATCGGCCAGTGCAAGGCCAGCAAGGTCATCTGCGTGCTGGAGGTGCACGACACCACCGGCTACGGAGAGGACGGCGCCGCCACCACCCTGGACAGGGCCGCCGACTACTGGATCGGCATCAAGAGCGCGCTCCAGGGCCAGGAGGACTACGTCATCGTCAACATCGGCAACGAGCCGTTCGGCAACACCGGCTACGCGGCCTGGACCGACGCCACCAAGAGTGCGATCGGCAAGCTCCGGGGAGCCGGCATCAGCCACGCCCTGATGGTCGACGCCCCCAACTGGGGCCAGGACTGGTCCGGGACCATGAGGGACAACGCGGCCTCGGTCTTCGCCTCCGACCCCGACCGCAACACCATCTTCTCGATCCACATGTACGGCGTCTACGACACCGCCACCGAGGTGCAGGACTACCTGAACCACTTCGTCTACAACGGACTGCCCATCGTCGTCGGTGAGTTCGGCGACCAGCACAGCGACGGCAACCCCGACGAGGACGCCATCATGGCGACCGCGCAGTCCCTGGGCGTGGGCTACATCGGCTGGTCCTGGAGCGGCAACGGCAGCGGCGTCGAGTACCTCGACATGGTCAACGGCTTCGACGCGAACTCCCTGACCACCTGGGGCAACCGCATCATCAACGGCGCCAACGGCATCGCGGCCACGTCCGAGACCGCCACCGTCTACGGCAGCGGGGGCGGGACGGGCGGCGGTACCGCGCCCAACGGTTACCCGTACTGCGTCAACGGCGGCTCGTCCGACCCCGACGGTGACGGGTGGGGCTGGGAGAACAGCCGTTCCTGCGTGGTCCGGGGCAGCGGCGCGGACAGCTGACGCCCTCGCGCACCTTCACATTCATGGGTCGTCCTCCCGGTCCTCGAGGCGGGGGGACGACCCGATGCGCGGCCCCGGCTCGGCCCTCCACGACCCCGAGACCGAGGCGAGGTGGCGGGCGCCGCACAGCATCCGGCTCGCGTCCGGCTCCGCACTGAACCGGCTCCGCACTGAACCGGCTGCAAGAGGGACTCGACGCGCTGCAGCGCTCAACGCTGGGCGAGTCGGCGGAATCCGACGCCGGTCAGGCACCCGCGTGTACGTGCCCGGCCCAGAGTGACGGGGTGTGGGGATACAGGTCGCGCTCAGCGAGGACCGCCGTACGCAGCGCGGCTGCGGAGCGGCTGCAGTCCAGGCCGCCGGCACCTGTCAGGGACGCGTAGAACGCCTGCGCGATCCGGGCGGAGACGATGTCGTCGGCCTCCCACAGTGTGCCCACCACATGCCGGAACCCGGCCAGTTGGAACGCACTCGTCAGATGGATGGCCTCGTCCTGCAGGTCGGCAGCGGCAGCGTCGCTCGTCCGGCAGGCGGAGAGGTACGCCAACTGCGCCTCGTCGAGAGTCACTGAGGCGACACCCGCGACGGTCAACGGGCTGGACAGGTGGTCCCAGAGCATCAGGCGGCTGTGAGAGGGGTCGACGGGGTCCGTGACCGCGTGGCAGGCGAAGTGGATCACGTGCGCGTCGGTGAGCCCGTCCAGAACGGCTCTCTTGGTCGGCACCGGGGCACCCGCGGGCGGTTCGGCTCCGGTCGGCCCGGCGAGCACCGTAGGGCTGGGCAGTGCGGCCGCCACGACTTCCGCCTCCGCAAGCGCACCGGGGAGTGGTGCGGCGCCAGGGGTGAACGGCATGGCGACGACGAGCGATCGCTCGGGCCCACCACCGTCGGCTCGTGGGCGGCGGGCGTAGTGCAGTGCGCGGATCGTGGGCGTGTACGACGACACGACGCGGTCCAGGACAGTACGGTCGCCGCCCTGCTCGGCGGACTCGCCATGGTGACCGGCGGCGTGGAGCGGGAGGGCACCCAGCAGTCCTCCGGGCGACCACCACACCCGAGGCGGATCGCTGTCACGGCCTGTGCCCGAGTCGAAGCCCAGCGCCCGGAGGACCGGCTCGGCAGCCACGTCCCAGAGCCAGCCCAGGATGCCGCTCAGCGTCCGCTGCGCCTCACGCTGGGCACGGAATCCGGTGAGGGGATCGGTGACGACGGCGAGCGTTCGGTGGAAGAGGTCGGCCTGTCGGCTCACCTCCGCGTGGGTCAGGCCGGGGAGCGGCAGGTGCCGTATGCCGTGCCGTGTGACCAGCAGGGCGTCGCAGCGTGACGGGTCGCAGTTGAACACCGCGACAGGCCCCTCCGCCGCGGCGGCGACGAGGGTCTCCGGCTCCGGTGGACGGGCGAAGGAGGCGAAACCCGGCAGGTCACGGATCTCGTCAAGGGTGGCGGCGAGTTCGGACGCGGCCCGGGGGCGGTCCAGGGAGCCGAGGGCCGCGGTGGCCTGTTCGGCTGCTGCGGGGTCGTCGCCCGTGGCGACCGTCTCACTGTCGAGCAGGTCGCGCAGGCGTACGAATCGCTCGGCGAGTTCAGGGTGGTGCCGGCGCAACTCCGAGATGTCACCGCGGGTGTCCAGCATCCGGCTGTGGAGGACTGCCCGCCCTCGTTCCAGGGTCTGAAGGGCACTGAGCTCCGCATCCGGCAGCAGCGGCGCCGGGATGGCCGGGTGCGGCATCGCACGCGGCCATCCGGGCGGGTGCGGCGTCTCACCCGCGATCAAGGTGACGGCCACGCTCCGGGTGACCAGCTCCGAGACGTCTTTCAGCGCTCGCTGCTGATCGGCCCGGTTGATGCGGCGCGGGGCGAGAAGGGGGATGATCCCGACGGCGTACTCCAGCAGGAAATGAGCGTGGAGAACATCCGACGGCGCGATCATGTGCGCTGCCGCCAGGGCGGACCGGATGCGTTGCGAGGGCACGGTCGTCTCGCTGCGGGCCGCCTCCGAGAGATCGTGGACCGCCTCCACCACGGTGAAGGGGGTCAAGGACTTGCCGGTCACCTCCGCGAACGCCTGCAACATCGGGTCAAGTCCGACCGCGTCTGCTTGTGCCTTGCGGGCGAGCCCCAGGTTGTGGCGGAACAGCGCGAGGCCGGAATGATCGGGCGGGGCGAGGTCGACGACCTGCTGGCACAGGGCCACGAGCTCGTCCACGTCGACCCGGTCGGGGCGCCTGCGCTGCTCGTCGGACAGGGCGGCGGTCAGGCTGGTGAGGGCGTGCAGCGATCCCGGATCGTCCTTCGGGAGCGCGTCGGCGGCACGCCGTGCGATCACCAGGGCCTCTTCGAGGTCCGCCGGATCGCTGCTCGCGCGGTAGCGAAGAAGGAGGGCATGGCTGAGCCCGGACAGGATGGTCGACATCTCGTCGTCGTCCAGCTCCGCTGCCCGCCGCATCAAGGTGATGCCCTCGTCGAGTCCTGCCGGTTCGGCGACCCGCTCGGCTCTTCTCACGAGCGCGAGGCCGAGTCCGTAGAGGTTCCGGCCCTTCTCGGGCTCAGGCGAGTCGTACGAGCGTCGCAGTGTCCGGACGGCGGCGTTCAGATCGTCGAGGCTGCCGGTGTGCGCGCCGCGTTCGG
Source organism: Streptomyces sp. WG7 (assembly GCF_049975785.1). Lineage (NCBI taxonomy): Bacteria > Bacillati > Actinomycetota > Actinomycetes > Kitasatosporales > Streptomycetaceae > Streptomyces > Streptomyces sp. WG7. The sequence goes on along the minus strand of NZ_JBNGGE010000008.1, from coordinate 76,646 downwards.
ACAGAGCGATGCCCAGCAGGTGCAGCGGATTCACTCCTCGGGGGCCGTCGAGGGCCTCTTCGCCGACGGCCCGGACGGACTCCCGGCCGCTCTCGACTGCCTCGTCCAGCGCGGAGAGCTCTCCCGTGTGATGGAAGAGGTGAACCAGCGACACGCCGATCTGGGCGAGCACGGCGGCGGCTCCGGGATGCCCTGGTGATGCCTTCGCGAGGGCGTCGCGGCCGGCGGCCACCGATGCGTGGAGTGCCCCGAGCCCCTGACCCGCCCGGTATCGGGCGCGGTGCACCTCGGTGGCGAGGGAGCCGTACTGCAGCACCGCACTCTCCGGAGAGGTGATTTCCTGGACAGCGGCCGAGCTCAGCGATTCGGTCAGCTCGTCCAGGTCCTCGGCCCGGCGCTCACGCATGTACCGGTGCCACAGCGCCCAGGGAAGCTCCCGGCCGAGGACCGCGCGGAGGGCGGCGGGGGCCTGGCCGCCGTCCGAGCGGTCGAGTCCGGCCCGGATCACCGCGATCGCCCGCTCCACGTCGTCCGCGTCATCGGCACGTGACGATTCCCCTGCGGGCCGGCCTCGTTCGACGCGCTCCATGAGGGCGACGGCGAGCTTGCGCAGTATGTCCCAGCGGATCGTCATGTCGTCGTCCGGCACATGGCCGAGGGCCTGTTCCAGGGTGTCCACCACCGCGTCCAGGTCCTCCGACCGCTTCGCGTGCTGGTGGCGCAGCCAGTACGCGTAGCCCAGCCGGTTCAGTGTCCGGGCGAGTTCAAGGCCGGCGAGACCGTTTCCCGGTTCCCGCGCCAGTGAGGTCCGCAGCCGGATGGCCTCGTCCAGGTCTGCGAGGCCGGACGCACCGTCCAGGAAACGTCTCTCCAGGATCGTTGCCACGCTCTCCTGCGCGTAGCGGGCCAGTTCCGGGTGCTCCATGGCCGCGCGGCCCGCCTCCAGCCCCTCGTCCCACCGCCGCTCCGCCAGTGCACGGGGCATCAGGTCGCCGAGCAGTGAGGCCAGCGTCCGCATGAGGCCGTCCCGCTGCTCGTCGCGCAGCGAGAGACGGAGTGCGCCAGTGCATGCCTCACGGGCGGTGCGCAGGTCGTTGAAGGACTTCGTGAGCGTGTAGCGGCCGGCCAGGGCGAGGGCGTGGCCGGCCCGTGCGCTCGGGCCGTTGGTGTGCCCGACGGGCGTGACGCGCACGGCGAGGCTGAGAAGGCTGACGGCCTTCAGCAGGTCGTCCACGTTGTCGAGCACGTGGTACCGATGGAACAGAACCGATCCGAGTGCGCACAGATGGTTGCCGTAATGATCGTTGTCCGGGTCGGCGTGGGCCAGCAGGAACGAGCACCACCAAGCGAGGGCCGTCAGTTCCGTCCCGGCGTTGTCGCCCGCGGCGAGAGCCTGCGCGAGTTGCGTCCCCACATGGGTGCCGTACGCGTCCGCGATCTCGGTCCGCAGCCCCTCGGGAACGAGATACAGCTGTTCCGGGTGGAACAAGGGGGACAGCACGCGTACCGCGTCGTCCAGATCGGCCTGAGCGCCGTGATTCTCGTGGCGCGACCAGTACAGATGGCCCAGGGCCACCCTGGCCGGTTCGTCGGTGGGGTCGGCAGCCAGCAGCCGTGCCAAGTCGTCGATCACGGGAGCGGCGAGGGCTCCCAGCATCCCTGCGCTCGGGTTCGCCGACCACAAGGCGCGCAGGACCGTCTCGGCTCGGGTCAGCACACTGTGGCGCCATTCCTCGTGCCGCTCGGGCGATTGCCGCCCGCGGCCGTGCGTCCATGGTCCCGGATCGCGCACCGCATTCCCCCGAACTACCCTGCGTCCTCGGCTTGTTCGTGCATGATGCCCTGAAAGCCGGCATCTGTGAGGGGAGTCCGGGGTGACTGGGGAAAACGCGTCGGCACAAGTCCGAAGAGGCCTCTCCTACGTGTGCGAGAACCTCGACGCGCTGGACCGGCATCTGGCCGAACTCGGCCGGACCGATGCGCTCGTCCGACTGCGGCGCGCGATCGTCGACCGGACCGAGGACGTACAAGCACCCCTCGACGTCCTCGACGAGCTTGTGAGACGGGACGGTGACGCGCGCGGAGCCTACGGGACGGGAGTCCGTACCGTTCCGGAGCCGTCGCCCGTCGGCACGGGGGCGGCAGCCGAGGCCGACGTCGCGTTTCTCTGCCCTCTCGGCACATGCGCACGCGTGGTGTGGGCGGAACGCACGATGCAGGAACCGCCGCTGTGCCGCGTGGCCTCCGTACCGCTGCGCTGGGTCAAGCGCTGAGATGGGCGGGCTCCTGACGGAACTGGGCAAGCGCCTGGCCGAGCGGTGGCTGTCCTTGCTGGTGCTGCCCGGCGCTCTGTTCCTGGCGGCCGCCTTCGCCGCCCGGACCCTCGGGCACGCGGACGCCCTCGACCTCGACCTGCTGGTCCGAGAGGTACAGGCGTGGCGCCCGGCCCCGGGCGCGGGGGCAGGAGCACGACTTGCCGTACTCCTGCTGTTGGTCGCCCTGCTGTCCGCCGCTCTGGGCGTCGTGGCGCAGACACTCGGCTCGTTCGTGGAGCGAGTGTGGTTCGCGGCGGACTGGTCTGTCTGGCCGTGGCCTCTGCGGTCGTTCACCGATCGGCTGGTCTCCAAGCGCCGACGGCGGCGCGCCGAAGCAACGGCCGCGTATGAACGCGAGCGGCTGCGCGTCGGAGAGTCGCTGGCCGCCGGGAACGCCGAGAGCGGTGCGGCCCTGAGGTCGGCACGGCTCGCCGTCGAGCGTGTTTCACGGGAGGAACCGCACCGGCCCACCTGGACCGGCGACCGGATGCACGCGGTCTCCCTGCGCCTCGCGCGGGATCTCGACCTCGACCTCGCCACAGTGTGGCCGGCGCTGTGGCAGATGCTGCCCGACGCTCCGCGCCAGCACATCGAATCGGCCCGGGAGGCTCTCAGCCGGGCGACCGCACTCGTGGCATGGGCGGTCCTGTACGCGCTCCTGGCGGTGTGGTGGTGGCCGGCGCTACCTCTGGCCGTTGCCATGTTCATCACCGCGAAGCTCCGGATGCGCAGTGCCACCGAAGCCTATGCCGCCCTCGTCGAGGCATCGGTCCACGTGTACACCGCCGAGCTCGCCGAACGCCTGGGGGTGCCGGTGTACGGCGTCCTCGGCAGGCGTGCCGGCTGGGAGATCACCTGTCTGTTGCAGGGCAGGCGGCACCTGATCGACCTGACGGCGTACGAGCCACAGTCGTAGCCGGGTCTCGGCATGTCCCGCAGCCGCGCACGCTGTGCGGGCCGATGCCTCGCAGCGGGCAGCAGGCGGGCCGGCTGCCCGGGCCGGTGGCGGCGGTGCGCGCCGGGCCGCCCGGCGGCTCGTCCGGATCCGTCAGGGGCGACGATGGCCATGGTCGCCCTGCGGTAGACCCTGGTCGGACGGCGGTCGGCGACCTCGGCGATGCGAGAGGGAACGGCATCCTGGAAGGACGTTCCATCGTCCGGGGGATTCGAGGACAGTGGTGGGTCAGAGGCCCCCATGCGTTAGCGTGACGAGCGTCGGTAGTGAGCTCCGTGCTGGTTCGCGCTGGTTGCGAAGGTGCAGTAAGGGTAGAAACGTGCAGGTCAGGGCAATTTCATGAGAATTCTGCACACTTCCGACTGGCATCTCGGCCGGGCGTTCCACCGGGTGAACATGCTCGAGGCCCAGGCCGGGTTCATCGGCCATCTCGTCGAGACCGTGCGGGACCAGGGCGTCGACGCCGTGGTCGTGTCGGGAGACGTGTACGACCGGGCCGTGCCGCCGCTGGCCGCCGTCGAGCTCTTCGACGACGCCCTGCACCGCCTGGCCGACCTCGGCGTGCCCACGGTGATGATCTCCGGCAACCACGACTCGGCACGCCGCCTGGGCGTCGGCGCCGGGCTCATCGACCGTGCCGGCATCCACCTGCGCACCGACCCGGCGGGATGCGGATCCCCGGTCGTGCTGGAGGACGCGCACGGTGAGGTGGCCTTCTACGGGCTGCCGTACCTCGAGCCGGCTCTGGTGAAGGCCGGGCTCGGGGTCGAGAAGGCGGGTCATGAGGCCGTGCTCGCCGCCGCCATGGACCGGGTCCGTGCCGACCTCGCCACTCGCGCGCGCGGCACCCGTTCCGTCGTCCTCGCGCATGCCTTCGTCACCGGCGGCGAGCAGAGCGACAGCGAGCGGGACATCACCGTCGGCGGGGTCGCGGCAGTGCCCGCCGGTGTCTTCGACGGCGTCGACTACGTGGCGCTCGGGCACCTGCACGGCTGCCAGGCCCTCACCGAGCGCGTCCGCTACTCCGGGTCCCCGCTGCCGTACTCCTTCTCGGAGGCCACGCACCGCAAGAGCATGTGGCTCGTGGACCTGGACGCCGACGGCTCGGTCACCGCCGAGCGAGTCGACTGCCCGGTGCCGCGCTCTCTGGCCCGGCTGCGCGGCACCCTGGAGGAGCTGCTCGCCGACCCCGGGCTGACCCGGCACGAGGAGGCGTGGGTCGAGGCGACCCTCACCGATCCGGTCCGCCCCGCCGACCCCATGGCCCGGCTCACCGAGCGCTTCCCGCACACGCTGACCCTCGTCTTCGACCCGGAGCGGCCCCCGGACGGCCCGGCCGTGTCCTACGCGCGACGCCTCGCCGGCCGCAGCGACCAGCAGATCGCGGAGGACTTCGTGACGCACGTGCGCGGAGCCGGGCCCGACGACCGCGAACAGACCGTGCTGCGGGACGCCTTCGACGCGGTGCGCGCCGACGAGACCGTGCGGGAGGTGGCCCGGTGAGGCTGCACCGGCTGGACATCACCGCCTTCGGCCCCTTCGGCGGATCACAGAGCGTCGACTTCGACGACCTGTCGGCCGCCGGACTCTTCCTGCTGCACGGGCCCACCGGCGCCGGCAAGACCTCCGTCCTCGACGCCGTGTGCTACGCGCTGTACGGGTCGGTGCCCGGCGCCCGCCAGAGCGGCCAGGGCATGACCCTGCGCAGCGACCACGCCGCCGTCGGCACGCGGACCGAGGTGCGCCTCGCCCTCACCGTCGCCGGGCGGCGACTGGAGGTCACCCGGCAGCCGCCCTGGGAGCGTCCGAAGCTGCGGGGCAAGGGCACGACCGTCGACAAGGCCCAGACCTGGCTGCGCGAGTACGACGCGACGGCCGGTGCCTGGAAGGACCTCAGCCGCTCCCACCAGGAGATCGGCGAGGAGATCACGCAGCTGCTCGGGATGAGCCGCGAGCAGTTCTGCCAGGTCGTACTGCTGCCGCAGGGCGATTTCGCGCGCTTCCTGCGCGCCGACGCGGAGGCTCGCGGCAAGCTGCTCGGCCGGCTCTTCGACACCCGGCGCTTCGCCGAGGTCGAGAAGCGCCTCGTCGAGCGGCGCCGCACGACCGAGGCCCGGGTGCGCGAGGGGGACGCCGCGCTGCTGGCCGACGCCCACCGGATGCAGCAGGCCGCCGGCGACGCCATGGATCTGCCGGAGCTGGCGCCGGGCGAGCCCGGTCTGGCCGAGGCGGTCCTCGCCGCCGCCGCTCTCGCGCGCAGCACGGCCCGGGAGCTGCTGACCGTCGCCGACTGCCGGCTCACGGCCACCGAGACCGACCGGGCCGCCGCCGAACGCGACCTCGCCGACGCACGGGAACTGGACCGGCTGCAGCGGCGGTTCGCCGAGGCCCGGGAGCGGGAAGCGCTGCTGGCACAGCGGGCCGACGCCCACCGCGCCGCCCAGGAACGCATGGCACGGGCCCGCAAGGCCGAAGCGGTGGCCCCCGCCCTGGAGCTGCGGGACGCCGCCGACGCCGAACGCCGGCGGGCGGCAGCCGCGGAAACCCACGCGCGTGCCCTGCTGCCCGAGGCCCTCGCGGACGCCGGGGCCGCAGGGCTCGCCGCCGCCGCGCGTCGGGCAGCCGAGGAACTGGGCGGGCTGGAGTCGGCCCGGCGGGCCGAACGGCGCCTCGCGGACCTGGTCGAGGAGCGGGCCGCGCTGGACCGCCAGGAACGCGCCGACGAGGACGTCCTGCACGAGGCGGAGACCTGGCTCGCCGACTGGGAGACCACACGCACCGCACTGCAGGCCCGCGTCGACTCCGCGCAGGAGGCAGCGGCCCACGCCGAACAGCTCGCCGTGCAGCGCGACCCGGCGCAGCGGCGGCTCGCCGCGGCCCGGCAGCGGGACCGGTACGCCGCCGACGCGCAGGAGGCCCAACGGCACGCCCTCGCCTCGGCCGAACGTGCCGTCGAGGCCCGTGCCCACTGGCTCGACCTCAAGGAACAGCGGCTGACCGGCATCGCCGCCGAACTCGCCGAGGGCCTCACCGACGGCGCACCGTGTGCCGTGTGCGGCGCCCTCGAACACCCCGCCCCCGCGCGCAGGATCGCAGGGCATGTCGACCGCGAGGCGGAGGAGCGCGCCCTCGCCGCCTACCAGGACGCCGACGAGCGGCGCGCGGACGCCGAACGGCGCCTGGGCGCCGTACGGGAGGCGCTCGCCGCCGCCGCGGCGGAGGCCGGGGAGACGCCCACCGCCCGGCTCGCCGAAGAGGCCGAGGAACTGGAGCGGCGGTACGCGCGGGCGAGGGCCAGCGCCTCCGGGACGCACGCCGCGCATGAGGAGCTGCGCCGGGCGGAGCACGAGCGCGAGCAGCGGATCACCGCCCAGCAGCAGGCCGCCGTGCGGGCCGCCTCCCGGGTCGGCAACCGGGAGCGGCTGGAGAGCGAACGAGCCGCGCTGGAAGAGGAGTTGACGAGGGCTCGCGGCAGCGCCGGCAGTGTGGCGGCGCGAGCGGCGCAGCTGGAGCGCCGGGCCGCGCTGCTGACGGAGGCCGCCGACGCCGTCCGCCTCGCCGAGGACACGGCCCAGCGGCTCAAGGACGCCGACGCCCGTCTCGCCGACGCCGCCTTCCGCGCCGGCTTCGACACCCCGCGGGACGCCGCCGCCGCGCTGCTCGACGACGCCGCCCACCGCGAGCTGCAACGGCGGCTCGACGCATGGGACTCCGAGGAGGCCGCCGTCCGCGCGGTCCTCACCGAGGCCGACACCGCTGCCGCCGCCCAGCGGCCGCCCGCCGACGTGGCGGCGGCGGAACTCGCCGCCGCCGACGCGGGCCGCCGCCTGCGCGACGCCGCCTCCGCACGCGACGCGGCCGCCCGGTGCTGCGCCGAACTGGACCGGCTGTCCGCGCGGGCCACCACCTCCGCGCGCCGGCTCGCCCCGCTGCGCGAGGAGCACACCCGCGTCGCCCGGCTCGCCTCGCTCGCCGCGGGTACCTCCGCGGACAACGAACGCCGGATGCGCCTGGAGTCGTACGTGCTGGCGGCCCGTCTGGAGCAGGTGGCCGCCGCGGCCACCGCACGGCTCCAGCGCATGTCCTCCGGCCGCTACACCCTCGTCCACTCCGACGACCGCACCGGGCGCGGCCGCAGCGGCCTCGGCCTGCACGTCGTCGACGCCTGGACCGGCCGCGAACGCGACACGGCCACCCTGTCCGGCGGTGAGACGTTCTTCGCCTCGCTCGCCCTCGCGCTGGGCCTCGCCGACGTGGTCACGGACGAGGCGGGCGGTGTCCGCCTGGACACCCTCTTCATCGACGAGGGCTTCGGCAGCCTCGACGACCAGACCCTCGACGAGGTCCTCGACGTCCTCGACTCACTGCGCGAGCGGGACCGCAGCGTCGGCATCGTCAGCCATGTCGCCGATCTGCGGCGGCGGATCCACGCCCAGCTGGAGGTCGTGAAGGGACGGTCGGGGTCGGTGCTGCGGCAGCGGGGTGCCACCTGAGGGGTTCCGGCGGAACCTCGGCGGCCCGGTGGCCCGGCGGCCCGGTGGCCCGGTGGCCCGGCGGCCCAGCGGCCGGCGGGGGAGCGGTGGGGAGCAGGCGACGCTCGTGGTCACCGACCCCAGCTCGACGTACGAGGACGTCACCGCGCTCTTCCCCGCCGGGTGGTGGGGCATGCCGGACGATCCGGCCCGCCTCGTCGCGCGGCTCGCCACGGACGAGGCGACAGGGCTCTCCCCGGCTCGAACGCAGTCGAGAGCTGGGGAAGGGGCACCGGGCAGGTCATCGACTCGGAAGGCGGCTCCAGGCGATGAGCACGGCCCGGCGCCGGTTCGGATCCCGGCTCTGAGTCAGCCGGGCCCGGCGCCGGGCCGGAGCACGGCTCAGAGCCGGGACAGCTCGTCCACCAGGTCGTCCAGGCCGAGCGAACCCTGGGAGAGAGCCGCCATGTGCCAGGCCTTCGGGTCGAACGCGTCACCGTGCCGCTTGCGGGCGTTCTCCCGGCCCAGCAGCCAGGCCCGCTCCCCGAGCTTGTAGCCGATCGCCTGGCCCGGGATCGTCAGGTACCGGGTCAGCTCGCTCTCCACGAAGTCCGCCGGACGGCTGCTGTGCGCGCCGAAGAACTCCTGCGCCAGCTCCGGCGTCCAGCGCTCGCCCGGGCGGAAGGGGGAGTCCGCCGGGATCTCCAGCTCCAGGTGCATGCCGATGTCCACGATGACGCGGGCGGCCCGCATCATCTGCGCGTCCAGGTACCCGAGCCGCTGCTCCGCGTCGGTGAGGAAGCCCAGTTCGTCCATCAGCCGCTCCGCGTACAGCGCCCAGCCCTCGGCGTTGGCGCTGACCATGCCGACCGAGGCCTGGTAGCGGGAGAGGTCCTCCGCGACGTGCGTCCACTGGGCGAGCTGGAGGTGATGGCCCGGGACACCCTCGTGGTACCAGGTGGAGACCAGGTCGTAAACCGGGAAGCGGGTCAGGCCCATCGTCGGCAGCCAGGTGCGGCCGGGACGGGAGAAGTCCTCCGACGGGGACGTGTAGTACGGGGCCGCCGCGCTGCCGGGCGGAGCGATCCGCGACTCCACCTTCCGCACCCGCTCGGCGAGTTCGAAGTGGGTGCCGTCCAGCGCCTCGATCGCCTGGTCCATCAGGCCCTGCAGCCAGTCGCGGACCTCGTCGACACCCTCGATGTGCTTGCCGTGCTCGTCCAGGTGCGCCAGCGCCACCCACGGGGTTTCGGCGCCCGGCAGGATCTTCTCCGCCTCCTGCTTCATCTCGGCGAGCAGGCGGTGGAACTCGGCCCAGCCGTACGCGTACGCCTCGTCCAGATCGAGGTCCGTACCGTTGTAGTAGCGCGACCAGCGGGCGTAACGCTCCCGGCCCACCGTGTTCGGGGCGCCCGCCACGGCCGGTGCGTACTCGTCACGCATCCAGTCCCGCAGCTCCACCACGGCCGCGGTCGCGCCCCGGGCCGCCTCGTCCAGCTCCGCGCGCAGCGCGTCGGGGCCGGCCGACGCGAAGTCCTCGAACCAGCCGCGGCCCTCACCCGTGTCCGCCCACTCGCCGAGCTGGTCGACGAAGGTGGCGGTCGGGCGCGGTGCCGCGTACAGCTTGCGTTCCAACCCCAGGGCCAGGGACTCGCGGTAGCCCGCGAACGCCGCCGGCACCGCGCGCAGCCGCTCGACGATCCGAGCCCAGTCCTCCTCCGTCTGCGTCGGAGTGATGGTGAAGACCTCACGCACCGAATGCGCGGCGGTGCCCATGTTGCCGACCGAGCGCAGTCCCTCCTCGGCCTCGTGCACCGCGAGTTCGGCGGTGAGGCGCTCGCGCAGCAGCCGGGCGCAGCGCCGCTCCACGTCGCTGTCCCCGCCGGGCCGGCGCTCCGCCTCGTCCAGCAGGGCGAGCGTGGTCCGCGCCAGCTCCGCGAGGGCCTCCTGCCCGGCGGGCGAGAAGTCGGGCAGGCGGCTGGAACTCTCCGGCACGCCGAGGTACGTACCGGTGACCGGGTCGAGGGCGATGAGTGCGTCGACGTAGGCGTCGGCGACCTCGCGGGGCAGCGGGCTCTTGGTCTCTGACATGCGGACATACTCATACGGATTCCGGTGCCGCGTCAGCCCTGTTCGACGGGTCCGCCGCCGAGGGGGCCGGATTTCGCTCAGGGCGTGGCGGGCGGCAGCAGGGGGCCGCACTCCCACTGCTGGAAGATCAGCCGTGTCTCGACGCGGGCCACCTCCCGCCGGGACGTGAACTCGTCCAGGACGAGGCGCTGCAGATCCGTCATGTCCGCGACCGCGACATGGACGAGGTAGTCGTCCGGGCCGGTGAGGTGGAAGACGGTACGCGACTCCGGAAGCGCCCGGATCCGTTCCACGAACGGGCCGACCAGCTCCCGACGGTGCGGTCGCACCTGCACCGACAGCAGTGCCTGGAGCCCGCGCCCGAGCTTCGCCGGGTCGAGTTCGAGCCGATGGCCGAGGATCACCCCGGCACGCCGCAACCGGGTCACCCGGTCCAGGCAGGTCGACGGGGCGACCCCGACCTGGGCGGCGAGATCGCGGTAGGTGGTCCGGGCGTCGTTCTGCAGCAGTCGCAGCAGATGAAGATCCACCGGATCCAGTACGACTGATTCGCCCATCGGCCGAACGTAGCACGGCTCGCGGTCCCCGGAGCCCGGTCGGTGTTCACTCTTCGGTCCATGGACTCCGCGCGCACGCACACGTCAACGTCCGACGACGCACGCACCACCGTACGCACAGGCAGGGCACTGGCCACCGAGGCCGTGCACGCCGGCCGCGACGATCTCGCCGGCCAGGGACTGCACGCTCCGCCCATCGACCTGTCCACGACCTACCCGTCGTACGACAGCCGCGGCGAGGCCGCCCGCATCGACGCGTTCGCCACCACCGGCGCCGACCCGGAGGGCCCGCCGGTCTACGGCCGCCTCGGCAACCCCACCGTCGCCCGCTTCGAGACGGCGCTGGCCCGGCTGGAGGGCACCGAGGCCGCGGTCGCCTTCGCCAGCGGCATGGCCGCGCTCAGCGCCGTCCTGCTGGTCCGCGGCTCGATGGGACTCCGGCACGTCGTCGCCGTACGGCCCCTCTACGGCTGCAGCGACCACCTGCTGACCGCCGGACTGCTGGGGTCCGAGGTCACCTGGACCGATCCGGCGGGCGTCGCCGACGCGCTGCGCCCGGACACCGGCCTGGTGCTCGTGGAGTCACCGGCCAACCCCACGCTGGCCGAGGTGGACCTGCGGGCCGTCGCCCACGCCTGCGGATCCGTGCCGCTGCTCGTGGACAACACGTTCGCCACGCCCGTGCTCCAGCGCCCCGCCGAACACGGAGCCCGGCTGGTGCTGCACAGCGCCACCAAGTACCTCGGCGGACACGGAGACGTGCTGGCCGGTGTGGTGGCCTGCGACGAGGAGTTCGCGGGGCGGCTGCGGCAGGTGCGCTTCGCCACCGGTGGCGTACTGCACCCCTTGGGTGGCTATCTGCTGCTGCGCGGGCTGTCGACCCTGCCGGTGCGGGTGCGCGCCGCCTCCGCGACCGCCGCCACGCTCGTCGAGCGCCTCGCCGCCGACCCGCGGGTGGCCCGCGTCCACTATCCGCGCATCGGCGGCGCGATGGTCTCCTTCGAGGTCCACGGCGACCCGCACGACGTCATCGGCCGCGTCCGCCTGATCACCCCGGCCGTCAGCCTCGGCAGCGTGGACACGCTCATCCAGCACCCGGCGTCCATCAGCCACCGCATCGTGGCCGCCGACGACCGCCGGGACGCCGGGGTCGTCGACCGGCTGCTGCGGATGTCGGTCGGCCTGGAGGACGTCGACGACCTGTGGGCCGACCTGGACCGGGCGCTGGGGGAGCCGGTGGCCGGGGCGATCCCGCTGCGGGAGGCACTGTCGCGGGCCGACTGACCCGCGCGGCACCGCCCGTCGGCGCTCACTCCGTGCCGATCCGCTCCGCACGTGGCAGCCGCGCCGCGGCCCGGGCCGCCGGGTCCAGGCGGGCCGTGATGACCAGGGTCCCCTCCTCGATCTGGTAGTCGAGGGGGAGGCCCAGGCCGCGCATGGCGGCGACCATGCCGGTGTTGGACGCCTGCGTCACGGCGTACACGCTCTCGCAGCCCGCCTCGGCCGCCATCGTCACGAGCCGGCCGAGGAGCTCACCGCCGATGCCCCTACGCTGCCACGCGTCCTCGACGAGCAGCGCGACCTCCGTCTCGTCCCCGTCCCACAGCAGGTGCCCCAGTCCGACGATCCGCCCCGATGCGGTCTGCACGGCGAGGGTTCGGCCGTAGCGCGGGCCGAGCAGGTGGTCGAGATACCGGTCGGCGTCACCGACCGGGCCGTGGTACCGCATGCCGAGCGTCCGTGCCGAGCACCGCTCGTGCATCGCCTTGGCCGCGGGGAGGTCACGCGTGTCGGCCCGGCGGACCGTGATGTCGCTCCCCTGCGGCAGCGTCAGCGCGTCCCGGCTGCGCGGGACGCGCGGACCGAGCCGGGCGTCCAGCTCGACCAATGCCCGCGCCCGCGCGAACTCGGCCGGGGTGAACGGCAGATACGGCCGCTCGACACTGATCACCCCGCCCTCCGGCGCGCGCAGCCGCAGCACGGTGTCCTCCAGCGCGCCTTCCGGCGGTACGTCGCCCGCCGCGCGTCCCCCGGCGGACGCCGGCACCGACCGGATGGTGCACCGGCCCAGCAACTGCCGCAAAGCAAGCGGGAGTTCCGCCGCGTCCAGGGCCGTGCGGGCCGCCAGTCCCAGGATCCGGGTCGGCGCGTCGACCAGGTCGTGGGCGTCCGCCCGCTCGGTCCAGGTGTGGGCACCGCCCGCCGTCGACACCACGTCGGCCAGCTCGGACCCCGTCAGCTCACCCGGGGCGCGGAGCAGGAACTCGTCCACCGTGCCCTCGGCCAGCGGGTGCGTCTGCAGGTTCAGGATGTCCACCCGCCGGTCGGCGAGGGCCGCGCACAGGACGGCCAGCGACCCCGGTGCGTCCCGCACCGTCGTCCGCATCCGCCACAGCGCGCTGTCTGCGGTCTCGGTACCGGCGTCGGTACCGAGAGCGGCGTCGGCGTCGGTGCCGGTATCGGTTGCGGCACCGGTCCTGGCCCCGGCCTCGTCCTCGGCCCGGCTCCCGGCCGCCGTCGCGGCCGGCGGCCGGGAGCCGGTATCGTCCGCCGGCGGGGCGTGTCCGCGGCGCCGTGACCACCGGCTGTGGAACCCGGCCGTGGTGATCAGTGCGGCCACCGAGGCGAGCAGCATGACGGGCACCCCGGGGCCGTGCTCGACGAGGAGGGCCGCGGCATCCGTCACTTCAGACATGTCTCGAGTCATGCAGCCACTGTGAAGGAACGGTGTTGCGTGATCACGAACGCTCTGTGACCGATGGGTAAAGAAGGCTTCCGGGGTATTTGTTGCGTTCTCTGCCCGTGTGGTGTCAGAGGACGGCCACCTCCTCCGCCAGCATGCTCCGCAAGGATCGCGTCATGCGGAAAACCGTGAAGGCAGCCACTGACAAACGGCCTGAGCTGCCGAAACGACCCCGCAGGGTGGTCAGTTGGACTGCGCGCGCGGCAGCAGGAAGCCGGCCGCGCACCGGGGGATGACGCCGGTGCGCGGCACACCCGACAGGCTATACGGGAACTACTGGCCGACCCGGCCCGGCTGGAGCACCTTCGTGAACAGCACGGTGCCGTCCTGCTCGCGCAGCCGCACCGTCATCTCGGCACTGTCGCCGTCGATGTCGACCTCGCCGAAGAACTGGTAGCCGCCCGCGGGGGAGACGTTCGACGCGGTCGGCGCCTTCACGAACACCCTCTCCGGGCCGAAGGTGCCGTCGAGCGCGCTGGCCGGGAAGGCACCCGCGTTGAGCGGCCCGGACACGAACTCCCAGAACGGCTCGAAGTCCGTGAACGCGGCCCGCGAGGGCTGGTAGTGCTGGGCCGAGGTGTGGTGCACGTCGGCCGTCATCCAGACCGTGCCGGTGATCCGACGGTGCTTGATGAAGCGCAGCAGCTCGGCGATCTGCAACTCGCGCCCCAGCGGCGCGCCGGGGTCGCCCTGCGCGATCGCCTCGATGTTCGGCTTCCCCTCGCCGCCGTCGGGCACGACCAGGCCGAGCGGCATGTCGGCGGCGATGACCTTCCACACCGCACGCGACCGCGACAGCTCCCGCTTGAGCCACTCGAGCTGCTCGCGGCCCAGGATGCCCTGCGGGTCCACCGTCTCGTCGCCGGGGGAGTTGGCGTTGCGGTACGTCCGCATGTCCAGGACGAACACGTCCAGCAGGGGGCCCTGGCGCAGCACCCGGTGCACGCGGCCCTCCCGTGCGCCGGGGCGCAGCGTGGAGATCGGGAAGTACTCGGCGAACGCGCGCTGGGCCCGGGCGGTCAGGACGTCGACGCTCTTCTCGGTGTAGCGGCTGTCCGTGTCCGCGATCACCTGGCCCGGGTACCAGTTGTTGCGCACCTCGTGGTCGTCCCACTGGATGATGGACGGGACCTGGGCGTTGAAGCGGCGCAGGTTCTCGTCGAGCAGGTTGTAGCGGAAGTTGCCGCGGAACTCGGCCAGGGTCTCGGCGACCTTGGACTTCTCCTCGGTGGTGATGTTCCGCCAGGTGCTGCCGTCGGGCAGCTCGGCCGTCGCGGCGATGGGGCCGTCGGCGTAGATGTTGTCGCCGCTGCACAGGAAGAAGTCCGGGTCCAGGGCGCCCATGGCGTCGTAGATGCGGTAGCCGCCGAGGTCCGGGTTGATGCCCCAGCCCTGGCCCGCCAGGTCGCCGGACCACACGAAGCGCACTCCCTCACGCCGGCGGACCGGCACCGTGCGGAAGGTGCCGGGGACCGGCTCGCCGGTGCGGCGCGGGTCGTCGGGGTCGGCGAGGAGCACGCGGTAGTGGATCTGCTCGCCCGGCGGCAGGCCGCGCAGCCGGGTCGTGCCGGTGAAGTCCGTGTCCGCCCCCAGCAGCGGGCCGCGCCATCTGCGCGGGTTGCGGAACGACTCGGTCGCGGACGTCTCGACGATCATCCGGGCCGGCCGGTCGGACCGCACCCAGACCAGACCGGAGTGGGAGGTCACGTCTCCCGTCTGCACGCCCCAGCCCGCTCCCGGCCGCCCGGAACGGGCGAACGCCGGCGCCGCCCCGAGAGCGGTGGGCAGGGTCAGGGCCGCCGACGCGGCAAGGGAGCCGCGCAGCACGCTGCGGCGACCGGGCAACGGACGGTGTGACATGGATGCGCCTCCAGGAACGGGATCCGGCCAGCGTTTCGGCCAGTGTGCAGAGCCAGACCTACTGGTGCGGCGCGGCGATCACGCAAACGCCGGGTGAACAACCGGGCGCCCGCGCGCGGGGAGCGCATCCTCCCTCGCCGCGTCACACGGCCCGCGCCATCATCTCCACCCCCGCCCGGATCCGTCCCGGTGACAGATGCGCGTACCCCAGCACCAGCCGCACCTCCTTCCCGGCGACGTCGTCACCCCCGGCCTCGTGCCCGTACTCCGCCAGCGAGCGCACCGCGACCCCGGCCTCCGACACGCGCGCGAGGAAGCGCTCCTCGGGGCCGTACCGCTCCGGGAGCGCGGCGATGGCGTGGAGTCCGGCGGCGATGCCGGAGACGCGGGAACCGGGGAAGTGCTCCGCCAGCGCGGTGACCAGCGCGTCGCGCCGCTCCCGGTAGGCGCGCTGGCAGACCCGCAACTGGCGGTCGTAATCGCCGCGTTCCACGAAACGGGCGAAGAGTGCCTGGTCGAGCGCGGGATGTCCGAGGTCCGTGGTGCGTTTGCGCTGCACGATGTCGTCCGCCAGCCACTCCGGTACCAGCAGCCAGCCCAGCCGCAGCCCCGGCGCGAGGGACTTGCTGACCGAACCCGTGTAGGCGACGCGTTCCGGATCGAGACCCTGGAGCGCGCCCACCGGGGCACGGTCGTAGCGGAAGTCGCCGTCGTAGTCGTCCTCCAGGACGAGACCGTCCACGGACCGCGCCCAGTCCAGCAGTTCGGCCCGGCGCCGCGCCGAGTAGGCGATCCCGGTCGGGAACTGGTGGGCCGGCGTCGTCACGACGGCCCGTACGCCCGAGGCGCGCAGCGGGCCGACGGCGAGTCCCTCGTCGTCCAGGGGCAACGGCACGGTGGCGACGCCCGCCGCCGCGTACAGGGCGTCGTGCTGGGGGCTGCCGGGGTCCTCGACGCCGGCGGTGCGCATCCCGCGCGCGTGGAGCACGTCGGCGATCAGCGCCGTCGCCTGCGCCACCCCGGAGACGACGACGATCCGCTCCGGGTCCGCCACCACGCCCCGGCGTCGCGCGAGGAGCTCGGCCAGCGCGGTCCGCAGCCGGGGCAGCCCGCGCGGGTCGGGGTAGCCGAGGCTCTCGTGCGGCAGCTCCGTCAGCACCCCGCGCTGCGCGGCGGCCCACGCCGAGCGGGGGAAGAGCGACAGGTCCGGTGTGCCCGGCACGAAGTCGGCCCGGTCGCCCGGGGAGCGCGGGGCGAGATCGCGCGCGCGTGGACGTGCGGCCCGTACGGCGTCGCCCACCCAGGTCCCCGCGCCCCGCCCGCTGCGCAGGTAGCCCTCGGCCGTCAGCTGCTCGTACGCCTCCGTCACGAGCCCCCGCGACACCCCCAGGTCGGCCCCGAGGTCCCGGCTCGACGGCAGGCGGGTGCCCGGCGTGAGCCGGCCGGAGCGGACGGCGTCCCGCAGCGCCGCCTGCAGTGCGCGGCCACGCGCGCGGGCCGGCGCCGAGGCGGCGGGCAGCAGCAACTCCCAGGCCGCCGTGCCGTCGACGGTGCGGCCGACGGGGCTCGGGCGGCCGTCCGGGCCGATCAGCGCTGACGTCATGAGAACAGTCCCCCCGAGGATCACGTCCGTTCAATCGCCCCCACTTTACGAGGGGTTGGACCCGCCGGTGCGTAAACCGGAGTGACAGACCACAGCGAGGGGGCAGGCCGGTGCCGGGCCCCGGAATCGTACGCGCAATCCAGGAGCGCCCGTGGACGCCAAGAACCGTTTCGAGACGAAGGCTACCTTCGCTCTCTCCCGACTCGAATGGCTGGGCTTTCTCGCCGTATCGCTCGTGCTCGCATTCCAGCACCGAACGGAGATCCGCTGGGGTGTTTTCGTGCTGCTGTTCGTGGTGATCGACGCCATCGGTTATCTGCCCGGCGCGATCGCTTTCCGGCGCAGCCCCGACCGACGTATTCCGCGCGGCTACTACGTGGCCTACAACGCGATGCACAGCCTGGTCACGGCAGGTGCCCTGGCCGGGGCGTGGGCGCTGTTCGTCGGGCCGGAATGGGCACTGCTCGCCCTTCCGATCCATCTCATGGGAGACCGGGCACTCTTCGGGAACTCCCTCAAACCCTTCGGTGTCGCCTTCGAACCGGCAATCACTCCGGAATTCCGGACATTCGAGCGGCGGTATCACTCGGCGGCCGATTCCGGTGAAAGCGCCGCGGCGCGGACTCCCCTGGAGGACACCGATGCCGTCCGTGCTTGACGCGCTGGCCGCGCACAGCGACAACCCCAGTTCCTTTCTCGCCCTCAACAGCGGGAACACGTACTTCCACGACGACCGGTTCGAGGGCGCCTGCGCCTATCGCACCTCGGGCCGTTACGTCCTCCAGTTCGGCGGGCCGTTCGCGGCCCCCGAACACCGCGCGCGACTGCTGGACGCCTTCGTCGCCCACGCCGGACGCCGCCTGGTCGCCGTGCAACTGCAGCGGGCGGATGCCGAGCTGTACGCGGCGCACGGATTCACGGTCAATCAGATCGGTGCGTCGTACGCCGTCGACCTGAGCCGTTTCACGCTGCGCGGCTCACGGTTCGTCCGGCTGCGGAACAAGATCTCGCGCGCCCGGCGGGCCGGCCTCGAGGTCGCCGAGGTACGGGACGGCGACGACCGCGCCGAACTCGACCGGATCGACCAGTGCTGGCTGCGGGAGAAGGGCCGGCACGTCAAGGAGCTGCGTTTCCTCGTCGGCCAGCGGAACGGAAGCCTCCAAAAGCACCGCCGTCTGTTCGTCGGCCGGATCGGCGGCGAGGCCGTCGGGTACATCAACTACTCGCCGGTCTACGGCAGCCGCCCCGGCTGGCTCCACGACCTCAGCCGGCGCCGCCCCGACGCGCCGCCCGGCGTGATGGAGGCGCTCAACGCAACCGTCATGGAACGGCTGACCGCCGACGGCGCCGGCTGGCTGCATTTCGGGTTCACCCCGTTCACCGGGCTGGACCCGGAGCACGAACCACCGGGCGCCAGCCGCCTGTTCTCCCGGTTCGCCCGGCTGCTGGCCGAGCGCGGCGACGCGGTCTACCCGGCGGCCTCCCAGCTGGAGTACAAGCAGAAGTGGGCCCCGCACGTGGTCCTCCCGGAGTACATCGCCTTCCGCGGCAGACCACGCCCCGGCGCCGTCTGGCAGCTGCTGCGCGCCACCAACGCCGTGTGAGCCACCGCCTCCACGGCCGTGCGAGTGCCGTGCGAGTGCCGTGCGAGTGCCCTGCGGTTGACGCGCGGATCTCCCGCCCGACCCACCCTGGAGGACCACGTCCATGAGATTCCTCGAACGTGAACGCGCCACCCTCGCCGAGCTGTTGCCCGACCTGGACCCCGCCCTGCGCGAGACGCCGCTGATGGAGCTGGAGCGGCCGGGCAGCCCCGGCATCCGGCACTTCCGGGACAGCGGCGGCCCGGGACTCCTGGTCCCGGAGTCCCATCAGGGCCGGGGCGCCACCGCGCTGGACGCGGTGCGCGTGCAGCGGGCCATCGGCAGCCGCTCTCCGTCCCTCGCCGTGGCCACCACCATGCACCACTTCTCCATGGCCACCCTGGTCGGACTCGGCGGCCTCGGCGACGGCCTGGAGTGGATGCTGATCGAAGGCGTGGCCTCGGCCAACCGCCTCATCGCCTCCGGTTTCGCCGAGGGCCGCAGCGGAGCCGGCGTCCTGGACCCGTCGATGACCGCGACGGTGACCGGGGACGGCATCCGGATCAACGGCGTCAAACGGCCGTGCAGCCTCGCCCGCTCCATGGACGTACTCACCGCAAGTGTCGTGATTCCGCGCGAGGACGGGCAGGGCGACGAACTCGCCGTCGCCCTCGTGCCCGCGGAGAGCGAGGGCCTGAGCGTCAGCGGCTTCTGGTCCAGCTCCTTCCTCGCGGGCGCCGAGAGCGAACAGGTCACGCTCACCGATGTCCTGGTCCCGCCGGAACTCCTGCTGCGCACGGCGACGACCTCCGGCGAACGGCTCGACGAGATCCAGACGGCCGGTCTGATCTGGTTCCAGGCGCTGATGACGGGCAGCTACCTCGGCGCCGCGAGCGCGCTGGTGGAGCGGGTGCTGCTGAACGACCGCATCCCCGAGCACGACCGCGTACGCCTCTTCGTCGGGACCGAGGCCGCGATGGCCACCGCCGAGGGCGTCGCCCGCCGTATCGACGCCGGTGACCTGGACGAGTCGGCGCTCGCGCAGGCCCTGTACGCGCGCTACGGCGTCCAGGACGCCATCGCCCGTGTCGTCCCGCGCGCGGTCGAGCTGCTGGGCGGGCTCAACTTCATGACGTCCGACGAGGTGGGCCACCTGGCCGCCTGCGCCAACGGACTCTCCTTGCACCCGCCGTCGCGCTCCCGGATGACCGGCTCGTTCTCCGCCTACCTGGCCGGCCGGCCACTCACCATCGCCTGACCCACCCCACCCCACCCCACCGTCCGTCGGTGGCCGAGACCCGTTGGGGGAACACACACCCATGCCGTCAGACAACCAGCGTCCCGCCGTACCGCCGGCCGGCCGCACGGGACCGCGCGACCGCCCCACCCTGCTGCTCACCGGCGGTTCCGGGGTACTCGGACGGGCCCTGATCGACGAGCTGTCACCCGACTTCGACCTGCTGTGCCTGCGCCGCACCACACCCCTGCGCGATCCGCGGGTGCGCGAGCTCCAGGGCGACCTCGTCGCGCCCCGGCTCGGTCTGCACCCTCCGGCCTGGCACGAACTGGCCCGGGAGGTGGACGTGGTGCTGCACTCCGCCGCCGAGACCAACTGGCGCACCCCGCCGGACGACATCACACGCACCAACCTGCTCGGTGCGGACAGCATGCTCGACCTGGCCGCCCGGGCCGACGCCCCGCTGTATCTGGTGAGTACCGCGTTCGTGGCCAACACCCCCACGGAGGAGGACCGCCGGCGCTTTCCCGGCGCCGCCGCCTACCTCGGCTCGAAGACCCGTGCCGAGCAGATGACACGTGACTCGGGTGTGCCCGGCGCCATCGTGCGGCCCTCGGTCGTCATGGGTGATTCCGGCACCGGTCGGATCGCCGGCCAGCAGGGACTGACCAAGACGATCGGCGCGATGGTCCTGGGGCAGGTGCCCGTGCTGCCCGGGGCCCCCGAGGCGCGGATCGACATGGTGCCCCAGGACTACGTCGCGCGGGCCATCGGTGACTTGGTACGGGGTCGCGTGGACAGCGGCGAGTACTGGCTGACGGCGGGGAAGGAGGCCATCGAGTTACGGGAGTTCGCCGACGCCTGCGCGGACGTCGCCGTACGGCACGGCCTGCCCCGGCCCCAGCGGCCCCGGCTCATCCCGGTCGAGGCGGTGCACCGGCTGCTGCTGCCCATGCTGGAGGGCACCGCGCTGCCCGCCTCGGTCCGCCGCCGACTGGAGCACTACGCGGAACTGCTGCTGGTGTTCCAGCGGGAGCTGCCGTTCGACACCTCCCTCGGCGATCCCGACTGCGGCACCCGACTGACCCACACCGACATCCACGCCGCACTCGTGCGCAACGCGGAGAGCTGGGCCGAGGAAAGGGCCGGCCTGCTCAGCCGGCACCGGGCCGCCGCGGCCGCTCCGAGCGAGGTGGCGTCATGACCGTGTCACCCCCGCCCACCGAGACCACCGTGCCGCCCACCGAGACCACCGTGCCGCCCACCGAGACCACCGTGCCGCCTACCGGGTCCGCCGTGCGGCCTGGCGGGTCCGCCACCCCCTCGACCGGGCCCGCCACCCCCTCGACCGGGTCCGCAGCACCGTCCACGGAGACCGCCGCACCGTCCACCGAGGCCGCCGCACCGCCCGACCGGGCCGACGTCGTCGATCTCTACTTCAAGCACATCGGCTCCGGCCGCGCCGTCATGGGCCGGGTCATGGGCGGCATGGCCGAGGTCCGCTCCGAGGGCGTCTGGATCCACGCCGACGACGGCCGCCGCTTCCTGGACTTCGGCGGCTACGGCGTCTTCATCCTGGGCCACCGCCATCCGGCCGTCGTCGAGGCGGTGCACCGCCAGATCGACACCCACCCGCTGGCCAGCCGCGTCTTCCTCGAGCCCGTGGCCGCCCGCGCCGCCCAGGCCCTCGCCGCCCACACCCCGCCCGGTCTGGACTACGTCCACTTCGTCAACTCCGGTGCCGAGGCCACCGAGGCGGCCCTGAAACTGGCCCGCGCCCACGGCCGCACCTCGTTGATCACCACCCGCGGGGGCTTCCACGGCAAGACCCTCGGGGCGCTGAGCGTCACCGCCAACACCACGTACCAGACGCCGTTCCAGCCCCTGCTCCCCGACGTCACCCAGGTCGCCTACGACGACCCGGCCGACCTCGAACGGGCCCTTGCCACCCGCCGCGACCGGGCCTGCGTCGTCATCGAACCCGTCCAGGGCGAGGGCGGCGTACGCATCCCCCGCCCCGGCTACCTCAGCCAGGTACGGGCGCTGTGCCGGGCGTACGGCGCCCTGCTGGTCGTCGACGAGATCCAGACCGGCATGGGACGACTGGGCACCTGGTGGGGCGTCGACGCCGAGGACGTGCGCCCGGACGTGCTGCTGGCCGGCAAGGGGCTCAGCGGCGGCGTCGTACCGATCGCCGCGATGGCCGCCACCGCGGAGGCCTACGCACCCTTCAGCCGCGACCCCTACCTGCACACCTCCACCTTCGGCGCCTCACCGATCGCCTGCGCCGCCGCCCTCGCCACCGTACGGGCCATGGAGGAGGAGAACACCGTGGCCCGGGCCGCCGCGCTCGGCCTGCGCGTCCTCACCGCCGTGCGGGCCGTGTGCGCGCCGTACGAGGGCGGGCTGGTGCGCGAGGCGCGAGGCCGTGGACTGCTCATCGGCATCGAGTTCGCCGAGGAACAGGCGGTCGGTGAACTTCTGCTGGAGCTGATCTCCCGCGGAGTTCTCGTCAACCACTCCCTCAACTCGACCCGGGTGCTGCGGCTGACCCCGCCGGCCGTGGTCGAGGACTCCGCGCTCGACCTGTTCCTCACCGTCCTCGCCGAGGCCCTGCGCAGCACGGCCGACCGCATGGCCGGCTGAACACCGGCTCCTGCCGCCGGCCCGTCACCACCGGCCCGTCGCCCCCCCCGTCACCAGCTTTCTGGCACCTGCTTTTGACACCAGCGTCCGGAAACCTCCGGGAAGGAACCGAACGACCCATGCGCCATGTGGTCCTGCACGCCCTCGCCGACGGTCTGGCACCCGCCGACGTCTACCGACGCATCACCGACTTCCGCCGCTACCCCGAGTACAGCGACACCTTCCGCGAGGTGCACGTCGAGCCTCCGCTGCCCGACGGCTCGACGGTCTCGGACTGGACCGTCGAGTTCCGGGGCGGCCTGATGCGGTGGCGGGAACGCGACACCTACGCGCCAGAGACCTGCTCCCTCGCCTTCGAGCAGCTCAGCGGCGACTTCCAGACTTTCGAGGGGAGCTGGCGCTGCGAACCCGGGGACGGTGGCACGCTCGTCGTCTTCACCGCCGCCTTCGACCTCGGCATCCCCTCCCTGGCAGAGATCCTCGACCCGGTGGCCGAGTCGACCGTGCGGACCAACATCGCCCGCGTGCTCCGGGGCCTGGCGAACGCGGAGGTGATCGATGAACGCGCGGCTGCGGCTCGTGGCTGACCGGGCGACGACCGCCGGGGCCCCGCCTCCGGCCGCCTGTCCACCGCGGGAGGAACCGCCGCACGAGCGACCGCTGCTCGCGGAACCGCCGCACGAGCGCCCGTTGAACGGGGAACCGCTGCACGCGGAACCGGGACCGGGTGCCGCCCGCTGCCTCGGCCTCTACGCCAAGCTGGCCGCCGGGGTGACCGTCGTGACCGCCCGCGGCGAGGACGGCCCCCTCGGCATGACGGTCTCCGCCGTCACCTCGCTCTCCGCACGCCCGCCGCTGCTCCTGGTCTGCCTGCGCGACGGCTCCCGCACCCTCGCCGCCGTCCGCGCCCGCCGGGCCTTCGCCGTGCACCTGCTGCGTGAGGAACAACAGGAGCTGGCGGGCCGGTTCGCGTCCCCCACGACGACCGCGGCCGAGCGGTTCGCCGGGACCGGCACCCGGCAGGTGCTGGGCGCACCCGTGCTGGCCGGGGCGCTCGCCTGGTCGGTGTGCCTCACCGAGGACGTACGCCGCTACGGTGACCACCACCTCGTCGTCGGCCGGGTCGCCGCCGTGCACGTGGGCGGCGGACGGCCCCTGCTGTGGCACGACCGCCGGTTCGGCGCGCTGACCGAGCCGGTGACGGACGCCGCCGGATGAACAGCTCGCCGGCCGGAACGCCGTACTGGGACCCGGCGGAACTGCCGCCGCACCCCCAGCTGCACGGCGTGGTCACCGCGGACGTGGCCGTCGTCGGGGCCGGTCTGGCCGGGCTGTCCTGCGCCTACCACCTGGCGGAACGCGCCCCCGGGCTCGACATCGCCGTGGTGGACGCCGAACACCCGGCCGCGGGGGCCAGCGGCCGGGGCACCGGTCTGCTGGGCCCCCGGGCCGGCCCCGCCGTCGACCGGGCGGTGCGCCGCTTCGGCCCGCGGACGGCGCGCCGGATGCACCGGGCCAGTGAGCGGGCGGTACAGGACGTCCTCGACCTGTGCGCCCGGCTCGACGTGCCCTGCGGGCTGCGAACCGGCGACCAGCTCATGGTCACGCGCTCGTCCGCGGGCCTGGTGGCACTGGCCCGCCGGGCCCGCGCCTGCCGCGAACTGGGCCTGGACGTCCCCGTCCTCACCGAGGCCGGCATCCGAGACCGCGTGGGTGTGCCGTTCCGGGCCGCTCTCCTGTACCGCCCCGCCGCCACCCTGGACCCGGCCGCCCTGACCCGTGCCCTCGCCCGCGCCTGCGCCGACAAGGGCGTGCGGTTCTACGGCCACAGCCCGCTGCTGGCGCTGCGCCCCGGCGACCTGGTCGGACCGGAACTGGTCCTCCCGCACGGCCGGCTCTACGCCCGCCAGGCGGTGCTGGCCGTCAACTCCGCCGCACGGTCACTGGACCTGCCGGTCGGCACGATCCTGCCGCTGGAGGTGTACGCCGTCGCCACCGAACCGCTGAGCGCTCCGGCGTACGAGGTGCTGGGCGGGCGCGCGGGGTACTCCGTCGTCGACGCCGTGCCGATGGCGCCGTACTTCCGACTGCTCCCGGACCGCGGCCTGGTGGCGGGCGGCGGCACCGCCACGGTCCCGGCCGGGCTCGGCGCTCCCCGGCTCCAGTCCCTCCGGGAGCGCGCCTGGACCCGGCTGGAGGCATGGCTGCGGTCCCTGCACCCCGACCTCGCCCGGGTACGGGTCACCCACCGCTGGTCCGGCCGCATCGGCATGACCGGCGACGACCTGCCGGTGGTCGGGCCGGTCCACGGATTCCCCGACGTCTGGTATGTCGGCGGCTGCTGCGGACACGGCCTCGCCCTGTCCGTGGCGCACGGCGCGTACGTGGCCGCTGCCCTGCTGGGTGAGCCGGACCCCGGCGAACCGCTGCCCTGGCACCGCTCCAGGGCCCCGCGCCTGCCCGTACGCGGACCCGCCCGGCCCCTGCTGCGCGCGTACGTGGACGTACTCGGGCGCGCCGCGCGCCACGCGTGCTGACGGCCGCCCGGGACGGCGGCCGTCTCCTCCAACCGACAGAGAGGTTCCTGATGCGCCCACCCCACCCCGGCGGCGACGGCGGTCTGCCGGCGTCCCTGCCCATGGGCACCGCCGACGTCGCCTACCACCTGGCGATGGGGGGCAGACCGCTGCCGGCCGGTTTCCTGTTCGGATTCTCGGGCCCCGCCCCCACCCTGGACTCGGTACGCGCCCGCGTCGCCGAACGCGCGCCCCGCATCC
This sequence comes from Streptomyces sp. WG7, assembly GCF_049975785.1. Taxonomy (NCBI): domain Bacteria; kingdom Bacillati; phylum Actinomycetota; class Actinomycetes; order Kitasatosporales; family Streptomycetaceae; genus Streptomyces; species Streptomyces sp. WG7. The sequence goes on along the minus strand of NZ_JBNGGE010000008.1, from coordinate 51,807 downwards.
CCGCGTTGCGCTACCGCATCGACAGGAGGAGCCGGACGTTCTCCCGTGTCGGACGGATCGACGTGGAGCAGCACGTGCACGAGGCCTGGCTGCCCGGGGACGACGACGGCTCGGGCGCCGGTCGGCTGATGCTGTCCCGTCCCATGGGCGGGGACACCCGGCCGCCCTGGGACGTGTGGCTGGTGCACGGGCCCACCGGCGGCCACAGCCTGTGCTACCGCACCGACCACACCTTCCAGGACGGCGTGGGAGCCGCGCACACCGCGCGGGCCCTGCTCGACGACGACCCCGGCGGCGGGCCGCCCCCGCACCGCCGCGGCCGGCCGGCCCTCGGGGGCCTCGCCGGCGCCGTCGGCGACGTGGCCGCCTCCTTCCGGCGGAGCGACAAACCGGCCTTCGACGTACCGCTCGGCGGGCGGACGGACATGTGTCAGGCGGTCGTCCCGGTGGCGCGGCTGCGGGCCGTCGGCCGAGCCCACGGCGCCACGGTGAACGACGTCTTCCTCGCAGCGCTCGCCCACGCGGTGGGCACCTGGCACCGGAAGAGCACCGGCTCCGCCCATCCGCCGCTGCCGGTCGCGGTCCCGATGTCGGTGCGCGGGCCCGGCGAGGAGTACGCCCCGGGCAACCGGCTCGTCGTCGCACGTGTCCTGCTGCCCTGCGACGCCCCGTCCCCGCAGCACGCCCTGCGGCGCGTGGTGGCCCGCACCGGGTCGCTGCGCACCGGCCGTCAGCGCGATGCCCTGCGCCTGCTGCTGATGGCAGGGCCGCGGGCGGTCGGCGCCCGGGTCGGCACCCGGATGGTGAACGGCCGGTCCGTCGCCGGGCCGGTGAGCAGCGTGAACTTCGGCAGCGCCCTCGTCCACCGGGGCAACGCCGCCCGCCGGGCCGTCGTCTACTCCGGACTCGGCGCCGGCATCCGCTGCCTGACCACGCTGACGAGCCAGCACGACACCGCCTGCCTCGCCGTGATCCACGACGAGGCCCTGCACACCGCCGGCGAACTCCCCGGCCTGTGGCTCGCGGCGCTGCTGGAACTGGAACGGCCGTAGCGGGTACGAGACACGGCAGGGCCCCGGGCGTCACCATGAGCCCGGGGCCTGCCGTGCCGTCCCGTCCCTCAGCGGCAGGAGCCGCGTACGGTCCCCGTCGCCAGGAACACGCACTTCGCCGCCGCCTCGCCGACCAGCGGCAGATACGGGGCCAGACGATCCACCGCGTACGGCAGCGTGAACAGGTCGGCCACCCGCGCGTCCCAGCCGTGCTCCCCCCACCAGCCCTCCGGCTCGGCGAGCTGCCAGTGCCAGGAGATCCCGGTCGCCGACAGCGCCTCCAGGAACGGGGCCACGAACGACGAGGAGGCGGCCCCGGCGTTCACGCACTCGGCACCGAAGGCGCTGCCCGGCGCGGAGAGATCCGTCATCGCGGCGACGATGTCCTCCACCGCGTGCGGCTGGAGGTGGTACAGACGCGTCTCGCACAGCCACGCGGTGGGCCGGCCCGGGTCCATCCCGGCGGCGAGCAGGTCCCCGCCCCAGGAGCCGGCCGGATCGGCGCCGACGGTGGTGCGCCGCCCGCAGGACGGCGGCGCCCCGTCCAGCACGTGCTCCTTGAAGGACAGCAGCGCCGGATCCTCGACCTCGAAGACATGCACGTCGGCCGGCCAGTCGAGCCGGAAGGCGCGGGTGTCGAGACCGGCCCCGAGCAGAACCACCTGGCGGCAGCCCGAACGAGCCGCTGACATCAGGTACTGGTCGTAGAAACGGGTGCGCACCACGGCCCAGTCGGGCAGCAGCCGCTGGAGGGGGCCGTCGCCCGGGGGAGCCCCGGTGAAGTCCGCCGCGCGCACGAACGCGGCGGCCCATGGATCGCGGACGTACGGCGCCGGCCTGCCGTGCTCCGCGGCGTGCGCGGACGCCGTCCAGAGGGCGACCCGGGACAGTCCGTCCGGCACGAGAACGCCAGGTCCGGGCGGGGGAGTGGGCCGTGCGGTCTCCTGCATGAGAACCCTCCGTGTCGGTGGTGTCGGTGGTGTCGGTGGTGTCGGTGGCGGCTGTGGTGTCGGTGGCGTCGAGGTGGTGGCAGTGGTGCCCGGTGATGTCGGTCCGTCGGCCGCCGGGCCCGGCTCAGGGGGATCGGCGACGGCTGAGCAGGATCGCCAGCGCGCCCAGCGCCAGCAGTCCGCCGGAGGGACGGGAGGGCCGCTGGCCGCCCATCGCGGCGGGGGTCCGCGGCTCGTGGACGTTCAGCGCGAACTGGCGGTTGGCGATGTCGGACAGCACCCCTCGGACCTGCTCGGGGCTGGTGACGGCGGTCAGCAGCAGCTCCATGGAGTTGCGGGCGAACTGGTTGCGGCCGAGGAACTCCCGGCCCAGCGCGAAGAGGATCTTCGGCACCTCGCCCTGGAACACCTCCGGCAGCGTGATCTCGGGAGCCAGACAGCGCACCGAGCCGTCGAGGTTCGCGAACGACTTGCCGAGCAGCGACACCGCCGGCGGCGAACCGATGCCCCGTTTGGTCGCCTTGGCCAGCACGGTGGTGAGCGCGACACCGAAGTTCATGTCCTCCAGGGACAGATGCGAGACCTTGGGGACGAAGGCGGCCATGTCGGCGGCGAACGCCGGCATGTTGGCCCACGGCGTCATCCGGCCCATCTCCGCCCAGTGCTGTGCCAGCCCGATGCCGTCGTTCTGTGCCAACGTCATGAAGAGGGGCAGCAGTTGCAGGCTGGTACGCCGGTCCAGGCGGCCGACCATGCCCCAGTCGATCAGCGTCGCGGGTCCGCCGGGCGCGGCGAAGACGTTGCCCGCGTGCGGGTCGGCGTGGAAGAAGCGGTGGACGAAGTACCCGTGGTACATGAAGCGCAGGAGGTCCTTGCCGATCTCGACGCGCTCGTCGTCCGTGAAGTGGCTCCGGTGGATGTGCCGTACCGACTTCCCGCCGGCGAGCGACTGGACGAGGACCCGGGGACTGGCGTGCAGCACCCGGGGCACCTCCAGCGAGCGGAACTGCCGGACGTGCTCGCGGGCCTCGTCCATGTTCTGGGCCTCGCCGTTGAAGTCCAGCTCCGGCTCCATCGCGTCGAAGACGGAGCCGAGCATCGCCTCGATGTCGATGACCTCGTTGAACCGGGGTGCGACGCGGGCCACGATCTTCGACGCCCGGCGCATCAGGGCCATGTCCGCGAGCACGCCCTCCCGGATGCCGGGGCGCTGGATCTTGACCACGGCCGGGCGTCCGCCGGGCAGCGTCACCCGGTAGACCTGGGCGAGGGACGCCGCCCCGAGCGGGGCGACGGTCTCGACGTCGTCGAAGCGCAGCTTCCAGTCCGGACCGAGGTCCCGCGCCAGCACCGGCTCGAACACCGAGAACGGCTGGACGTCCACCTGGTCGTGCAGGTTCTGCAGCTCGTCCCGGATCGACTGCGGGACCATGTCCGGCCGGGTGGACAGGATCTGCCCGAGCTTCACGTAGAAGGGCCCGAGGCTCTCCAAGGCCTGCCGCACCGCCTTGGCACGACGCTGTTCCGCCCCGGTGAACCGGCCCGGGCCGGAGCCGTCGGCGGACCCGGCGGAGGCGGGGTCGTCCTCCGCCGGGGACCGCGTGTCCCGTCCCGCACGTCTCCGCGTCCGGGCCGCCTGTCCCACCTCGTCGGCCACGAGGCCGCCCAGCACCTTGACCACGAGACGCAGCCGATCGCCGACGACAGACGCCATCGCGTGTCATCCTCCTCAGGACGGGATCCGGGACGGGCGGGCGGTCGGCGTGCCCGTCCCGGCCGGCCGGCCGGGACGACGGCACGACCGGTCAGCCCGAGGACGCGGACTGACTGCCCTGGGCCGGCGGGCCGGCCAGGTTCTGCAGGCCCTGGAGCGCCTCGATGAGCTTGGGCAGCACCTGGAGCAGCTGGGTGAGCTGGGACGGGAGCGACATGAGGTCGCCGACCCCGCCGGCGGCCTGTCCGAGGCCTCCGGCCAGCTGCCCGAGCCCGCCGAGGGCGCCGGCCGCACCGCCGACGGCGGCGAGGGGGTTGGCGGCGCCGCCCAGGACGGCGAGGGGGTTGCCCGCCCCGCTGAGCGCGGCGAGCGGGTTGGCCCCTCCCGCGGCGCCGGCGAGCGCGGCCAAGGGGTTCTGTGCGCCGCCGGCGAGCGCGGCCAGGGGGTTCTGTGCGCCGCCGGCGATGTTCCCCAGCTGGCTCGCGGCTCCTCCGGCGAGGCCCGCGAGCGGGTTGCCGCCGCCGACTGCGCCCAGCGCGGCCAGGGGGTTGCCCGCGAGGGCCGCCAGAGGGTTCGCGGCGCCCGCGAGTGCGGCAGCCGGGTTGACCGTGCCGGCCAGGGCACCGAGCACGTTCGCCGGCAGCCCGGCCAGTGTGTCGACGGGGTTGCCGGACCCGGACGACCCGGGCCTGTCGGACCGGTTGAGGATGTCGTCGAAGGCTTCCTTGCTGCTGTCGGCCATATTGCCGACCAGGTCCTTGAAAATATCCTGGATGTTTTTGTTGTTGGACATGAGTGGAATCCCTTTCCGTTTTCCTGCGATGAGATGCGATGAGAGTGGGGATGGCATCGAACGGGGATCGGTGAGGAGAGGGAGGAGGATTCGCCCCGTTATTGGGTGCAGCCTTCCAAGGCTTTCGCGCACGCGTTTTTGAGTCGGGCGCGGCCTCTGGTGAAGGCGGCCTCGGCCGCCTTGACGGAAATGTTGTGCATGCGGGCGAATTCCGCAGTGGAAATCCCCTCGGAGCGAGCGAGTATGACCTCCTGTTCCCGCCCGCGCAGGTGTTGTACCTGGCCCAGCAGCCATCTGCCGAAGTCCTCGTCGCAGACGTCCTCCTCGGTCGTCCCGGAGGCGTCCATGGGTGCCGCACGCTGCAGAAGTCTGCTGCGACGCTCCATGTCACGGTAGAAGTCGATGCAGAGGCGAAGTGCCACGGACGTCAGAAAGGAACCGAGTCGATTCTTGTCCAGCGCGGCGTGGGCGGCTGCGCGGGCCATCGTTTCCTGAACGCAGTCCTCGGCGTCCTGAAAGCTGGGCAGTCTTCGTCGAACCAACCGCATGAGGCGGTCCTGATGCTGGAAGATGTCTTCCCAGGAGCATTCAGCGGGCGATTGGCAGGTGGAATGTCTCGCCATCGTGGTTTGCAGCCCGTTGTCTCTCGTATTGAGGAGGGAGAACCGCGGCCGGCTTTCTATTTGTCGGCCATGTGGTTTTCCTACCCGAGGCCTTCGAGCGGCAAACCGGAATGTGTACCTCCCGCGGTCGGCAGGAATGATTCTTCGCGGTCATTTCCGCGGAGCCGGGCGCCGGGTCCAGTCACGGTTCCAGTTGAACCACATGTCCCGTACGGTCTGGTGCACTTGGGAGCCGCCGGCGCGCAGTTCGGTGGTGTACGCCTGGACGGCCTCCCTGCCCACCATCCGGGCGCCGCCGGTGAAGTAGGACCCGCGTACGTGCCGCGGTGAGCGGAACCTGCCCCACAGCAGGATCCTCATCAGCGGCCACAGGGTGAACACACCGGAGGGGCAGCGGTCTTCGGGATCGAGGGTGCCCCACACCGCGGGGCACAGCTCGCTCTCGCGCAGCAGCTCGTAGATGCGCGCGATGGTCCGTTCCTTCGTGGATGTCCCCGCCCGGTAAGCCAGTACGGCGTCCCGCGCCTGGTCGAACAGTCGCTCCACCCACGGGTTGTCGACTCCCTGGAGGCCCCGGTACGGGGGCAGTTCCAGCGCGTCGAAGCAGGTGGGGTCGTGCGTCTTCTCGAACGCCACGGCGGCCTGGTTCTGGGCGTTGGTTCCGTACAGCGTGGTGATGGTCCACACCCGGTTCCAGGCGTTCCACAGGTCGAAGTCGTCGAACGAGACGTAGCTGCAGGAGACCAGGTCGTCGTAGAACCGGAACATGCGCTTGGTCCAGTGGTCCAGGTACGCGAACCGGGCGGTGTCGAAGTCGTCCTGGCGCACCGCCTCGATGAGCCGGTGGCCCAGCGCGTTGAGCGCCATCACGGTGACCGCGAGGCCGCTGGAGAAGAGCGGGTCGATGAAGTCACTGGCGTGCGGCAGCAGGCACCACCGGTCGCCGACGACCTTCTGCGAGGCGAACTGCGTGCGATCGGTCGACACGTACGGCCGCACCGCCCGCGCCCGCTCGAACTGCCGCGCCACACTGGGGAACCGGCGCACATGGTGCCAGAACTCCTCCTCCGCCGAGACGTCGTCCGGACGCGGGTACCGGTCCAGATCCAGGTTGACGCCGACGCTGCACAGCTCGCTGGTGCTCGTCGACTGGTTGTCGAAGGGGATCACCCACAACCAGCCGCCCCGGAACATGTGGTGGAGCGTCCCCTGGCTGAACGGACTGGGCATTCCGTGCTGCTCGCGCGGCGGTGCCACGGTGTCGAAGGGGCGCACGTCCACCATGTGCGTGAAGATCGTGCGCGACCGGGTGCGGTACGGCGGCTCCTGCCGCAGCCCGAGCCGCTCGGGCAGCACGGCCCGCATCCCGCCGGCGTCGACCACGTACGACGCCCGGAAGGTGCCCCGGTCCCGGGTGACCAGGGTGGCGCCGTCCTCCTCGAACTTCACGTCGTCGACGAGCGTGTGGGTGTACGCGGTGACGCCGTAGGACACGGCGACGTGGAACATGTACGCGTCCACGTCCTGCCGGAAGTAGTGCGAGTCGGGACCCAGCGGCGGGCCCCAGGTGGGGTACTGGGTGCACTCGTCGGGCCGGGTCGGCTCGCCCTCGCGGTGGTAGACGAAGCTGAAGTTCCGTTTGACTCCGCAGTTCGACGACACGTGACGGCGCAGCGTCCCGTTGGTCGCCAGGTGCTCGATCTCCGGGACGCCGTAGCGGCGGGCCAGCACCCGCAGGCCGAACGTGGTCTCGGGGACGGTGGACTCTCCGATGGCGAAGCGGGGGTGTCCGCTGCCCTCCAGCAGCAGCACGCGCACACCGTGGCGTGCGAGCACGGCCCCCAGCATCGTCCCGCCGATGCCGCCACCGACGATGGCGACATCGAAAACACGCTGGTCCTCTTGCATGTCTGCGGTTCCTTTCGCGACGGGAGAAGCGAGTTGTCCGGCTCCGCGGTCACCGGCGGGCGACCACGGACGCGGGCAGCACCCGGCGCAGCCCGCAGGCCGCCACCCGGGCGGAGAAGGAGACGGCGAACCAGGGAGTGGGCGCCAGCCCGGACAGCCGGCGCCGGTCTCCCGGCACCAGGTGCTCGCCGCGCCCGGTGACGTCGAGCCACGCACCGAAGTGCAGCAGCCGCGCCTCGGGCCCGGCGTCGCGCGCGGGGAACGGCCGCATGTGCTCGCGCACCGCGCGGGTCAGGGTCCTGCGCCGTTCGGCGCCCACCGCGTGCCCGGCCAGGAAGAGGTCGAGCAACTCCGCGGAACGACCCGGGAACCCGCCGTGCCCGAGCGGGGCGCGCCCCACCAGTCCGGCGTCGTGGAACGCCGCGGCGGCCAGCAGCCCGACCCGGTCGTAGACCGTCCCCCGGGTGCGCGCACAGGCGTCCGCCAGCAGGAAAGTACGCAGGGAGTGCACGGCCACGCGGGGCGGCAGCCGGCACATCTCCGTCAGCGCGGCACCCGCGAGAGGATGCCCGAGCAGCTCCGCCAGGCCGGGCCGGCCGAGCAGGGGCTGCCACGACCCGGGCAACGCCGCCGGTGGGACGGAGGCCCGGCGCGCGCCCTCGCCACCGGACCCGGGTAACTCGGACCCTTCCTCCATGACCGACTTCCCCTCGCTGTGAGCCGTGCCGACTGTGTCCGTCTCATCTGTCCTTACGCTCGGGCCCCGCCGCACCCCCCACGCACAACAGCCCTCTCCCGACAGCGCGTTGACGCGTGGACGACGGCGCACGGCCCGGAACGCGCGCTCCGGGCGTGCTTTTGGGATGCCCTTTCGGGGGACCTCCGGACGGATGCGTGCTGGCAGTCTGGATTCCGTGATCGCCGTGCTCAACGTTCATGAACGCTCCCTGCCCGCTCCCCCCGAAGAGGTCGGCGTACTGATCGACTCGCTGGGCAGCGAGGACGACCGCCTCTGGCCGCCGGACTGGCCGCCCGTACGCTTCGAGGGGCCTCTCGCCGTGGGCGTTCCCGGCGGCCACGGACCGGTGCGGTATGTGGTGAGCCACTACGTGCCGGGTCGGTGGGTGCGGTTCCGTTTCACCGGTCCGCGGGGGTTCGAGGGCTTCCACGAGTTCAGCGTCGAATGCCTCGACGGGCGGCGGACCGTGCTGCGGAACACCCTCGTGGTCCGTCCGCGGGGGGTGCGCTGGCTGGGCTGGGTCCTGGTCGTCCGGCCGCTGCACGACGCGGCGTTCCGGCGCAGCCTGGACTGCGCCGAGCGGGCCCTGACGGGGCGGGTGGCCCGCCCGGTCAGGGAGAGCCGGTACGTGCGCCTGCTGCGCGCGGCCGCCGCACGACTGGCCGTGTGACTCATGCGAATCTGCGGCGCACGGGCGCACGGCAGGTCGTCGATGACCCTCGTCGGCTTCTCGCAGGGCGGCACGATGCCGCGCTGTCACCTGAACGCCCTGGGCGGAGGCCCCGAGGCGCACACGTTCGCCGGCATCGCGCTCGGCAACCACGGGTCACCGCCCAGGGCCTGTCGAACCTCGCGCGCCAGATCCCTGGAGCGGTCGGACTCCTCGAAGGCCGAGGGCCGCTACGTCGACACCACCTTCCGGCGGGACTTCGCCCCGGACGACCGCACGCCGCATGTGGGCATGCCCTACGACCCGGCCGTGCTGAAGGAGGTCCTCGGGGCTCGCACCTCCTGAGCGCGGCTGCCGTCCAGGAGGACGCGGGCGACCAGCGCCGGGTCGTCGTTCATCGGGACGTGACCGCAGCCGGGCAGTCGCACCAGCCGGGCCCGCGGAATGGTGCGCTTGGCGCGTATGCCCTGCCGGGGCAGGAGCAACCGGTCCCGGTTGCCCCACGCCACCGTGACGGGGATGCCGGGGACGTCGTCGGTGAACAGCACGCTCCGTCCGGCCCGGAGCGTCTCGTCGAACCCCTCGGCACGCGCGAGCGCGAGCGTCTCGGCGACCACGGCCTCGGGGGAGCGGCGGCCGGGACGGGCGTAGATCGTACTCGTCAGGGCGGTGCGGCCGATCGCCGTGCGGGAGAGCCGCTCGACGAGGGGCAGGGGCAGATTCCGGGCGGTCCGGCGCATCCCCGTCAGCACGCCGAAGGCGTAGCGCCGCTCGGCCTGCGTCCAGAACCCGGCCGGCGACAGGGCCGTCACCGAACGCGCCAGGTTCTGGCGGCCGAGTTCCAGGGCCAGCAGGCCGCCCAGCGAGTTGCCGGCCACGTGCGGCCGGTCGACTCCCAGGGCCGCGCAGAAGGCGTGGAGCAGGGCGGTCGTCGTCGGCAGATCGTGCGGCAGTCCGTGGGGCAGTGCGGCCGACTGCCCGAATCCGGGCAGATCCACGGCTATCACCTCGCGCTCGGTCGCGAGGATGTCGACCACCGGGTCCCAGGCCTGCCGGTGATGGCCGATGCCGTGCAGCACGAGCAGCGGCTCGCCGGTGCCCACGCGCGCGTAGGCGAGGGTGATGTCCCGTGGGCCGTGCTCGGTGGGGGCCGTGAAGGAGAGCGTCGCGGACATGTGGCTCCTTGTCGGGAACGCGTGTTCGTGTGACATGTGTCGTAGGGAACGTGCGTCTTGGGGAACGCGTGGACGATGGCGGCGTTGCATAGACAGAGTGTCAGCAAGAGCTACCGACGGGTAGCCCCCCGTCGCCGGCCTTCGCCGGCAGGGTGGCGGGTACGGGCGGCTCCGCCTGGACACGGCCGGACGAGTCCGCTGGGATGGGGCGGTGACCACCGACACCGCGACCGACGTCTTCGAAGAGCACCGCCCCGTCCTCCTGGGAGTCGCCTACCGCATGCTGGGCCGGCTGGCCGACGCGGAGGACGTGGTCCAGGAGGCCTGGCTGCGCTGGTCCGGTGCCGACCGGTCCGGCGTCCGCGAACCGCGCGGCTACCTGGTGCGCGTCACCACCCGCCTCGCCATCGACCGGCTGCGCCAGATCAAGTCGCGGGGCGAGACGTACGTCGGCCCGTGGCTGCCCGAGCCCTACGTCACCGACTTCGGGGACACCGTGCCGGACTCCGCGGAGCGGGCCGTCCTCGCCGACTCCGTGTCCTTCGCCGTCCTCGTCGTCCTGGAGTCGCTGTCGCCGCTGGAGCGGGCGGTGTTCGTCCTGAGGGAGGCGTTCGGATACCCGTACGCCGAGATCGCCGCCATGCTGGAGCGCGGGGAGGCCGCGGTGCGCCAGCTCGCCGGGCGGGCCCGCAAGCACGTCGACGAGCGGCGGCCCCGCTACGACGTCGATCCCGCGCAGCGCCGGGACCTCACCGAACGCTTCCTCGCCGCCGCGGCCGACGGCGACCTCGAAGGGCTGATGGCGCTGCTCGCTCCGGACGTCCGCCTGGTGGGCGACAGCGGTGGCAAGTCCAGGGCGCCGCTGCGCGTGGTGGAGAGCGCGGACAAGGTGGGCCGCTTCCTGCTCGGCGCCGCGCAGAAGGGGATTCCGGACGTCTCCTTCCGCCCCGTGGAACTCAACGGCGGCCCGGCCCTGCTGGTCCTGTCCGCGGGCACGCCCGACTCCGTGTTCCAGCTGGACGTGGCCGACGGCCGGATCCAGGCGGTGTACATCGTCCGCAACCCCGACAAACTGCGTTCCCTGGCCGCCCTCGCCTGACCGGAGCGCCTCCCCGCCGCGGCCCGAGCCCCCGCCCTGTGACGGGGGCCTCGTCGCCCTGCCGCCGGGTTGGTCTTGACCAAGGGTGTGGGCCGTTTTATCGTCGCAGAGAACTACAACAACCTTTAATAAACAAGGGCGTCAAAACGCCGCCGGACCACGGCGATTGCGGAGGACAGGGTGGGGACCACGCAGTTGGGATCGGTGGCGGAACCGAAGTACTGGCACCTCAGGACCGTCCTCAGCGAAGCCCTGGACTCGGAGTTCTCGGTGGGTGAGATCCTGCCCAACGAGCGGGATCTCGCCGCCCGCTTCGGGGTCGCCCGCGCCACGCTCCGCCAGGCCCTGGAACAGCTCGAACTGGAAGGCAGGCTCCAGCGCCGACGCGGCGTCGGCACGACCGTCGCCCCGCCACGTGTCGGCGTGGCCGTCGGCACCCGGCAGCACGTCTGGCCCGGGACCTCCGACGACGCCTGGCGTTCGGTCGACTGCACCCTGGCGGCTCCGCCGGCGGCCGTCGCCGACGCGCTGGACACCGGCCGGGACGAGCCCGTGCACACCGTGCGCCGCTCCCGCGTGACGCACGGCCAGCCCGTCGCGGCGGAGCTTCTGTACATCCCACCGGCCTCGGTGCCCGACCTCACCTCCATCGACGCGCCCTCCGGCGCCGCACGCGCGCGTGCCGTGCTCCGCGAGCTGCGGCGCGGAGAACTGGAGCGGCAGGAGAGCGCCGTGGAGCTGGGATCGGCCGGTGCGGAGGACGCGAAGGAACTGGACCGCCTTCCGGGGGCACCCGTCCTCGTGGTCACCACCCGCTACCTCGCCAAGGGCCGCACCGCCGCGCTCTCCGTCGCCACGTACCGCGCGGACACCTGCCGGCTGACGTTCGGGGACTCCGGCGACGTGGAGATCCACCACGGCCCCGAGACCAGGGCCTCCTGACCGCCCCGGACCGGGCATCGGCGGGTCAGCGGCGTGCCGTCGCGCCCTCTACCGCGAACAGCTGCTCTTCCACGTGGTCGAGGGCCAGTCGCAGCGAACCCGTCGCAACGGCGGCCTCGCCCAGGAGCGACAGGGTCACCCGCGGCGGGCGCAGGCAGTAGCGGGCCAGCTCCCGCCGCAACGGTTCCAGTACGCCGTCCAGCCCGGCCGCCCAGCCGCCGATGACGACCAGTTCCGGGTCGAGGGCCAGCACCAGCGCCGCCACGTCGTGCACCAGACGCTGGATGAAACGCTCGACGGCCGCGCGGGCCCGCTGGTCGCCCTCGCGGGCCTCGGCGAACACCTTGGCCACCGCCTGCTCGTCCAGGGGATGCAGCGGCTGGTCCGTGGTGGACAGCAGTGTCTCCGGCGTCACCTCCCGGCCCAGCAGATGCAGCGCGCCGATCTCGCCGGCCGCCCCGCCGTACCCCCGGTGCAGCCGCCCGCCGATCAGCGCCCCGGCCCCCGGACTCAGCCCGGCCAGCACGAACACGACGTCGTCGGACTCGGTGGCGGCGCCCTTCCAGTGCTCGGCGACCGCCGCCGCGTTCGCGTCGTTCTCGACCAGCACCGGGCACTTGAAGGAACGGCTCAGCCGCTCGCCCAGGCGCAGCCCCGTCCACTCGGGCAGCGCGGTGCTCAGCCGCACCGTGCCGTCCGCCTCCACGATCCCGGGCGTGGCCGCCCCCACGGCACGCAACGAGCCGCGCGCGACACCGGCCCGGCGCAGCAACTCGGCGACGGCGGTGCGCAGCCGCTCCAGCCGCTCGTCGGCCGAGGCGGTCTCGTCGACGTCCTTGGCCTGAGCGCCGATCACCCGGCCGTCCAGGCCGGACAGGAGCGCGGCGACGCGGTGCGGCCCGATCTCGAGACCCAGCAGATGCCCGGCCTCCGCCCGGAACCGGAACCGTCGCGCGGGCCGCCCCTGCCGCCGGGCCGCACCCTCGTCGGCGGCCGCCTCGACGACGAGACCCGCCTCGATGAGCCCCTCGACGACACCCTCGACGGTCGGCCGGGACAGTCCCGTCACCCGGGTGATCTCGGTCAGCGTCGCGCAGTCCGTGGCACGCAACGCGTGCAGTACCACAGCGGAGTTGATCCTCCGCAGCAGCGACGGATCCCCGCCGGTCAGCCCGCCCAACGTCAGTCCTCCCAGCTCGTGCGCGTGTTGGCCGGATCGTACTCGGCCCGCTCCGCCCCGGCGAGTGCCGGTCCGCCCCTTCCCGGAATGCCGCGGTGCCTCACCCCGGCGCCACGAAACCCGACTCGTACGCCGTGATCACCGCCTGTGTGCGATCCCGCGCCCCCAGCTTCGACAGTACGGCGCTGACATGCGACTTCACCGTCTCCGTACCCACGGTCAGCCGGGCGGCGATCTCCGCGTTCGACAGCCCGCGCGCCATCAGCCGCAGCACCTCGCCCTCCCGCTCGGTCAGCTGCGCCCGCTCCAACTCCGCGCGGGCCGCGCGGTTACCGCCGTCGTCACCGTACTCGGCGGCGAGCTGCCGCACCGAGGCCGGGAACAGCAGGGAATCGCCCTCGGCGATCAGCCGTACCGCGTGCACGATCTCGGCCGGCCGGGCCCGCTTCAGCAGGAACCCGTCGGCGCCCGCGCGCAGTGCCTCGTACACGTACTCGTCGTTCTCGAAGGTCGTCACCACGAGGATCTTCGGCGGGTCGGTCATCGTCCGCAGCAGCGCGCGCGTGGCCTCGATGCCGTCCATCAGGGGCATCCGGACGTCCATGGCGACCACGTCCGGCCGTACCTGCCGAACCAGCGGGATGACCGCCGCCCCGTCGGCGGCCTCACCGACCACCTCGATGTCGGGCTGCGCCTCCAGCACGGCCCGCAGACCTGCGCGTACGAGGGGTTCGTCATCGACGAGGAGCACTCTGACCGGCATCCGGCCAGGGTAGATCAGCTCGGCGGCAGCTCGACGCGCACCTGCCAATCGCCGGCGTCGTCGGGTCCCGTGTGCGCCCGGCCGCCCAGCAGCGCGGCACGCTCGCGTATACCGCGCAGGCCGCTGCCGCGTCCGGGGGTGACCCTCCCGTCCGGCAGCGGATTGCGCACCTCCAGGGTGAGCGCACCGTCTCTCACCTCGACGCGGACCCGCGCCGGTACGGCACCCGCGTGCCGCAGCACATTGGTCAGCGACTCCTGGAGGATGCGGTAGCCCTCCCGGGAGACGGGGCCGGGCAGGGTCTCCACGGGGCCCGTGACCTCGGCGTCGACCTTCGCCCCGGAGGCGCGGGCGGACTCCAGGAGACGGTCGGCGTCCGCGAGCGTCGGCCGGCCGCTCGCGGGTCCCTTGGTCTCCCGCAGGACACCGAGCACCCGCTCCAGGTCCTCCAGGGCCGCCCTGCCGGTCTCCTCGATCGCGGTCAGGGCCCGGTCGGTGAACTCGGGACTGTTCGCCGTGCGCGCGGCCCCCGCCTGCACGACGGCGACGGTCAGCGCGTGACCGATGGAGTCGTGCAGCTCGCGGGCGATGCGGTTGCGCTCCAGGAGCTGCTCGGTGCGTTCCTCGAGGGCGCTCAGCCGTTCGGCGGCGGACGGTCCGAGGAGCGCGCGGGCCGCCGCCGTCACCAGGACGCCGAGGCCGACCACGGCGCCGTACAGCGCGAGGAGGGGGAGCACCGCGAGGAGCGCCCACACCCAGTGCGGGTCGGTGTCCCGCAGGACCGGTATGTCGTCGACGCGGTACCCCAGGGAGTGCCGGACCATCTCGACGGAGATGAGCGGCAGCCACACGCAGACCATCGAGGTCGCGCCGCCCAGCAGCATGCGCAGCTCCAGCCACGCCACCGTGCGCAGCCGGTCGCTGCGGCTCGCCGAGGGGGTGACCGAGAACGCCGAGTCCTCGTGGCCGGGGGTGAGGAGCAGGCGCGCCTGCACCCCCTCGCCGGTCCGCACGGCCGGGATCAGGCCGACCGGGACCAGCACGAGCAGGGGCACCCAGGGCAGGTGCGGCAGGACGAACATATACACACTGAAGGCCGCCATCGGCACCCACAGGTGCAGCAGGCGTGTGTACGTCGTCCCGCGAACCAGCGGGCGCAGCAGGCGGACCATCCCGTCATCGTGCCACGCGGCACCGACAGCCCGGCTCCCCCGCACGGGGGAGAGGCTCCCCGCCCGTGGGGGAGGCCACGACCCGGTACCAACCGCCACGCTGCTTCCATGACCAGCATCGACGTCCAGAACCTCACCAAGGAGTACGGCACCCGACGAGCCGTCGACGACCTCACCTTCACCGTGCGCCCCGGCCGCGTCACCGGCTTCCTCGGCCCCAACGGCGCCGGGAAGTCCACCACCATGCGGCTCGTCCTGGGCCTCGACCGGCCCACCTCCGGGACCGCGACCGTCGGCGGACGCCCCTACGCCACCCTGCACGAGCCGTTGCGGCACGTCGGCGCCCTGCTCGACGCGCAGGCCGCGCACGGCGCGCGCACCGCCCGGGACCACCTGCGCGTCCTCGCGGCGAGCAACCGCGTCCCGTCGCGCCGGGTCGACGAGGTGATGGAGGAGACGGGCATCGCGTCGGTGGCCCGCCGCCGGGTGCGGACGTACTCGCTGGGCATGCGCCAGCGGCTGGGCATCGCCGCCGCCCTGCTGGGCGATCCCGAAGTGGTCATGCTGGACGAGCCCTCCAACGGGCTGGACCCCGAGGGCATCATCTGGATCCGCGGACTGCTGCGCGGGCTCGCGGCCGAGGGACGCACGGTCCTGGTCTCCAGCCACCTGATGAACGAGACCGCGTCCTTCGCCGACCACCTGGTCGTCCTCGGCCGGGGCCGCCTGCTCGCCGACACCCCGATGCGGGAGTTCATCGACGCGCGCGTGCAGCCGCGCGTCCGCATCCGCACCTCGGACGCCACCGCCCTGAAGGCCGCCCTGGCCCGGCACGGCCACGACGCCGTGGAACACGACGACGGGTACTGGACCGTGCACGACGCGCGCGTGGACGACATCGGTCGCGCCATGTCCGGCGCGGGAGTCCCGATCCTCGAACTGTCCTCGGACGAAGGCACGTTGGAGCAGGCGTACCTCGACCTGACGGCCGCCGAGACCGAGTTCACCGCACAGCCCCAGGAGGTCTGACCATGTCGTTCACGCCCGTACTCCGCTCGGAGGCGCTCAAGGTCCGCACCCTGCGCTCGCTGTGCGGCACCCTGCTGGCGGTGTTCGCGGTCACCACCGCCTTCTCCGCGCTGGCCGGAGTCTCCGACACCTCCCAGCCCGAGTTCGATCCGCTGTTCATGGCGCTCTCCGGTGTCATACCCGGCCAGATCGCCGCCGTCGCCTTCGGGGCCATGGCCGTCTCCTCCGAGTACCACGGCAACGGGATCCGGCTCTCGCTGGCCGCCGTTCCGCGGCGCGGACGGTGGTTCGCGGCGAAGCTCGTGGTCGTCGCCGTACCCGCGCTCGTCGTGGGGCTGTTCACCGCGCTCGCCGCCCTCGTCGCGGCCCGGGCGGGCCTCGGCCCGGCTGCGGACGGGCTCACCACCGGCGAGCAGGTGCGCGGCGTCGTGGGCTGCGGGATCTACCTCATGCTGATGGCGCTGCTCGCGGCCGGCCTCACCGCGCTGTTCCGCAGCGGCGTGGCCACCCTGTCCGTCCTGATCCCGTTCGTCCTCATCGTCTCCTTCGTGGTCGGGGACGCGGTGGGCGGCGTCACCGACTTCCTGCCGGACAAGGCGGGGCAGGTCGTCCTGTACCAGACGCACGAGGGAACTCTGGGGCCCTGGACCGGACTTGCGGTGACCGCGCTGTGGACGGCGGCAGCCCTGCTGGCGGGAGCCTGGCGGCTGCGCAGCCGGGACGCCTGACAACCCGGCCGCCGGTACCGGCCGCCGCCCGGCAGCACCGGCCGCCTGACGCCCCGCCAATTGTCAGTGGCGGCCGGTTTACTGGAGGACATGGACATCGCGCGGCACATCGCCCTCATCGACGAGCTGTGCTTCCGGCCGTTCCCGGCGGAGCACGGCCCGTCGGACGCGGGCACCGGGGGCCCCGGCCACTTCGTGGCGGTCCTGGAGAGCAGCCACGGCCTGCGCGGCGGCAACCGGGCGGAGCGGGCCGTGACGGTGGAGCAGTACGAGAAGGAACGGGACGCCCTCCACGAGCTGCTCGCCGCACGCTGGGGCCGGACGGACCCCTGGAACCTGCAGACCGTCCTGCTGCGGACCGAGCGGGAGGAGATACCCGAGCCGTGGGCCGAACTCAGCACCCGCGCGCGCGTGGCGTATCTATGGGAGGCGGAGGGCACCGGCCGCTGGGTGGGGGTGGCGGTCGCCGACCGGGACGACGAGGCGGACGAGGTACAGCTGCTGGCCGTCGTCACGGAGCAGGCACCACCGTGACGCCCGCCCGCGCCTACGCCTGGTGCTCCGCCTCCGCCGCGACCCGCAGCCGCGCGAACTCCTCCGCCATCGTCTGCGCCGTCCAGTGCGCGTTGAGCCCACTCGGATTGGGCAGCACCCACACGCGCGCGCCCCCGATCGTCCGCGCCTGCGGGCCCACGCGGGCCTTCGGCTCGTCGAACGCCGCCCGGTACGCGGTCACACCGACCACGGCCAGCCAGCCGGGACGCAACCGCGCGACCTTCAGCGCCAGCACCCGACCGCCCTCCCGGTACTCCTCCGCGGTCAGTTCGTCCGCCCGCGCGCTGGCCCGCGCGACGACGTTCGTGATGCCGAGTCCGTACGACGGCAGCTCACCCTGCTCCGACGGCTTCAGCAGCCGTGGCGTGAAACCGGACAGGTGCAGCACCGGCCAGAAGCGGTTGCCGGGACGGGCGAAGTGGTGGCCCGTCGCCGCCGTCATCAGCCCGGGGTTGATGCCGCAGAACAGCACGCGGAGACCGTCCGCGACGACGTCCGGTACGAGACGGTCGCGGGCGGCCTCCAGCTCCGCCGGGGTGAAGCGCGTCAGAGGATCGCTCCGGGGGTGTAGCCCGCGGCGGCCGGGTGCTGCTTGACGATCTCCTCGATCCGGGCGACGACGACGCCGACCTGGTCGGCGGCGGCGCCCGTGAAGGACAGCTTGTCGGCCATCAGCGCGTCCAGCCCGGCGCGGTCCAGGGGGATGCGCTCGTCGGCGGCCAGCTTGTCGAGCAGTTCGTTGCGCTCGGCGCCCTGCTCGCGCATGGCCAGCGCGGAGGCGACGGCGTTCTCCTTGATCGCCTCGTGCGCGACCTCGCGGCCCACACCGGCCCGCACCGCGCCCATCAGGACCTTGGTGGTGGCCAGGAACGGCAGGTAGCGGTCCAGTTCCCGGGCCACGACGGCCGGGAACGCGCCGAACTCGTCGAGCACGGTCAGGAACGTCTCCAGCAGCCCGTCGAGGGCGAAGAAGGCGTCGGGGAGAGCCACCCGGCGCACCACCGAGCAGGACACGTCGCCCTCGTTCCACTGGTCGCCCGCCAGCTCGCCGGTCATCGAGGCGTAGCCGCGCAGGATCACCATCAGGCCGTTGACGCGCTCGCAGGAGCGGGTGTTCATCTTGTGCGGCATCGCGGAGGAGCCGACCTGGCCGGGCTTGAAGCCCTCGGTGACCAGCTCGTGGCCGGCCATCAGCCGGATGGTCTTCGCCAGCGACGACGGCGCCGCCGCCAGCTGCACCAGCGCGGTGACGACCTCGTAGTCCAGCGAGCGCGGGTAGACCTGGCCGACCGAGGTGAACGCCTGCGAGAAGCCCAGGTGCCCGGCGATCCGCTGCTCCAGCTCCGCCAGCTTGCCCGCGTCCCCGCCGAGCAGGTCCAGCATGTCCTGAGCGGTGCCGACCGGGCCCTTGATGCCGCGCAGCGGGTAGCGGCCGAGCAGCTCCTCCACCCGGCCGTACGCGACGAGCAGCTCGTCGGCGGCGGTGGCGAACCGCTTGCCGAGCGTCGTGGCCTGCGCGGCGACGTTGTGGGAGCGGCCGGCCATGACCAGCTCGCCGTACTCGCCGGCCAGCTTGCCCAGCCGGGCCAGCACGGCCACCGAGCGGTCGCGGATCAGCTCCAGGGAGAGCCGGACCTGGAGCTGCTCGACGTTCTCCGTCAGGTCGCGGGAGGTCATGCCCTTGTGCACGTGCTCGTGCCCGGCGAGGTCGTTGAACTCCTCGATCCGCGCCTTCACGTCGTGCCGCGTGACCTTCTCGCGCTCGGCGATCGAGGCCAGGTCGACCTGGTCGAGGACGCGCTCGTAGTCGGCGATCGCGGCGTCGGGCACCTCGATGCCGAGGTCCTTCTGGGCCCGCAGCACGGCGAGCCAGAGCTGCCGCTCGAGCTTCACCTTCTGCTCGGGCGACCAGAGCGTGGCGAGCTCGGCGGAGGCGTAGCGTCCGGCGAGGACGTTCGGGATGCGGGGCTTGGCGGGAGCGGAAGTCACGTAAACGGATTCTACTGGCGATTCCTGCAGGCCAGCTCCCCGGGGCTCTTCGTCGGAACCTACGAAGGGTGCGTGGGTGCGGGGATCACGGAGTGAGGTCCTCGTACGGCAGCAGCTCCGGGCGCTTGGGCGGCAGGCCGTCCCCGGACGACCGGCCCGTCAGCCTGCGGCCGATCCAGGGCAGCAGGTACTGCCGGGCGAAACGGACGTCCGCGGTCCGGCGCACGACCCAGCCCGGCGGCGGCGTCGCCGGGATCGGCGCGTGCCACTCGGGGTCCTCGGGCTCGTAACCGAGCGTCTGCCACACGGCCTCCGCGACCCGGCGGTGCCCCTCGGCGGTCAGATGCAGCCGGTCCACGTCCCACAGGCGGGGGTCGGCCAGCGACTGGGCCCCGTACAGGTCGACGACCACGGCGCCGTGCCGCTCGGACAGGTCGTCGATGATGGCGAACAACGCCTCCATGCGCGGCCGGAACCGCTCCAGCACCGGACCCTGGCGCCCCGGACTGCGCATCAGCACCAGCTGCTCGCAGTTCGGGGCGAGCCGCTCCACCGCCTGCGTCAGCAGATCCCGTACCCGGGCCATGTCGCACTTGGGCCGCAGCGTGTCGTTGAGCCCGCCGACCAGCGTGATCACGTCGGCTCCCATGGCAGCCGCCACGTCGATCTGCTCGTCGACGATCTGCCCGATCAACTTTCCGCGCACCGCGAGGTTCGCGTACTGGAAACCGGGGGAGCGGGCGGCCATCCGCGCGGCGAGGAGGTCGGCCCAGCCCCGGTAGGAGCCGTCGGGCAGCAGGTCCGACATGCCCTCGGTGAAGGAGTCGCCGACGGCGACGAGACTGGTGTGGGTGGGATTCGTCTGCATGGCGACAGAAATGGTAGCCCCTACACATACCCGCCGGTCGGTCGCCCTTCGGGACCACGCCGCCCTTCGGGTCCGCACCCCTCTCCGAGTCCGCCGGCACCCATCCTCGCCCCCGGCTCGGTACCCGTCCTCGCCGCTCCGGCCGGCACCCGTCCTCCGCCTCCGGCCCGGCACCGCCCTCCGTCCCGCAGGCTCACGTTCGCTGCCCGAACAGTTCCCGGAGTACGTCCTCCATGGTCACCAGCCCCGCCAGCCGCCCGTCGGTCCCCAGCACGGCCGCCACGTGCGTGCGGCTGCGCCGCATCGCGGTGAGCACGTCGTCCAGCGGGGTGCGCTCCCGCACCCGGGCGATGGGCCGCATGTCCCGCAGCCGGAAGGGCAGGTCCCGCGGTGAGGCGTCCAGGGCGTCCTTCACATGCAGGTAGCCGACGATCCGCCGCCCGTCGTCCACCACCGGGAAACGGGAGAACCCGGACTCCGCCGACAGCCGCTCCAACTGCTCCGGAGTGATGCCCACGCGCGCGTGGACGACGCGTTCCAGTGGCAGTACCACGTCCCGCACCGGCCGCCGGCCCAGCTCCAGGGCGTCGTGCAGGCGCTCCTGCGCCCGGTCGTCGATGAGCCCGGCATCACTGGCGTCCTTCACGATCTCGGCCAGCTCCGCATCCGTGAAGGTCGCGGAGACCTCGTCCTTCGTCTCGACCCTGAGCAGTTTGAGTACCGCGTTCGCGAAGGCGTTGATCGTGAAGATCACCGGGCGCAGCGCCCGGGACAGCGCCACCAGCGGCGGCCCGAGCAGCAGCGCACTGCGCACCGGCTCGGCCAGCGCGATGTTCTTCGGCACCATCTCGCCGAGCAGCATGTGCAGATACGTCGCCAGCGCCAGGGCGATCACGAAGGACATCGCGTGCCCCGCGCCGGACGGCACGCCCACCGCGTGGAACACCGGCTCCAGCAGGTGTGCGATCGCCGGCTCCGCGACCACGCCGAGGACCAGTGTGCACAGCGTGATGCCCAGCTGCGCCGCCGCCATCAGCGCCGACACGTGTTCCAGACCCCACAGCACGCTCTTCGCACGCCGGTCGCCCTCCTCGGCGTACGACTCCACCTGGCTGCGGCGCACGGAGATCAGCGCGAACTCGGCGCCCACGAAGAACGCGTTGACGACGAGCGTCGCCAGACCGATCAGCAGCTGTACGGCGGTCACCGGCCGGGCTCCTCTTCGTTCGCGTCGTCGAGCGGAGCGTGCAGCAGCACCCGGGCCGCCCTGCGACCCGTGGCGTCCACGACGTCCAGCCGCCAGCCGGCGACCTCCAGGGTGTCGCCGACGGCGGGGATGTGCCCCAGCCCGGCCGCGACCAGCCCGGCGACCGTCTCGTACGGCCCCTCGGGCACCTTGAGTCCCAGGCGCGTCAGCCGGTCCACGCGGGCCGCGCCGTCGGCCCGGTACAGCGCGCGCCCCTGTTCGTCGGTGCCGGCCGGATCCAGCTCGGGCGTCTCGTGCGGGTCGTGCTCGTCCCGCACCTCGCCGACGACCTCCTCGACGATGTCCTCCAGCGTGGCCACACCGGCCGTCCCGCCGTACTCGTCGATCACGACGGCCATCGTGCGTCGCCCGGAGAGCCGGTCCAGGAGCCGGTCGACGGTCAGTGACTCCGGGACGAGCAGCGGCTCGCGCATCAGCTCGGCGACCGCGATCCGGCCCCGCCGTTCGGCCGGCACCGCGAGGACGTCCTTGACGTGCGCCGTTCCGACCACGGCGTCGAGGGTGTCCCGGTAGACGGGGAACCGGGACAGCCCGGTCGCCCGCGTCGCGTTCGCCACGTCCTCGCACGTCGCCCGGGCGTCGAGGGCGACGACCTGCACGCGCGGGGTCATCACGTTCTGCGCCGTCAGGTCGGCGAGGTTCAGGGTCCGCACGAACAACTCGGCGGTGTCGGCCTCCAGCGCGCCCTCCTTGGCCGAGTGCCGGGCGAGCGCCGCCAGCTCCTGCGGCCCGCGCGCGGACGCGAGTTCCTCGGCCGGCTCCACACCGAAGCGGCGCACGATGCGGTTGGCCGTGTTGTTCAGATGGGTGATGAAGGGACGGAAGGCCGCGCTGAACCAGCGCTGCGGACCGCCCACCCGTCTGGCCACGGCCAGCGGCGAGGAGATCGCCCAGTTCTTCGGCACCAGCTCGCCGACGATCATCAGGAAGACCGTCGACAGCGCCGTGCCCAGCACCAGCGCCAGCGAGGAGGAGGCAGAGCGCGAGATCCCGGCGCTCTCCAGCGGGCCCGCGATCAGCGCCGCGACCGACGGCTCGGCGAGCATGCCGACGACCAGATTGGTGACCGTGATGCCGAGCTGCGCCCCGGACAGCTGGAAGGTCAGGTTCCGTACGGCCTTCAGGGCGCTCGCCGCACCCCGCTCGCCCCGCGCCGCCGCCCGTTCCAGCTCACCGCGCTCGACGGTGGTCAGCGAGAACTCGGCCGCGACGAAGGCGCCGCACGCGAGCGCGAGCAGGATCGCCACCAGCAGCAGGAGCACTTCGGTCATCGGGTCACCTCGGGTCCATGATCGGCCAGGACACGGAGGTTCGCGCGATGTCGTGCGCCGAGGGGACGCGCCGGGCGACGCGCCGGGAGACGCGCCGCGGCAGGCGCCGGGAGAATCGCCGATGGGGACTGGACTCGCTCATGCGCCGGTCGTCACAGCCTTTCAGTCGGGGAGGGGCTTCACCCAGCGTCGCCACTGCTCCTCGGGCGCGTACCCGGCCGCCCGCCAGGCATGCTGGGCCCGTTCGTTGCGCCGCAGCACCATCGCGTCCCCGCGGCGCCCGCCGAGCCGGACGAACCGCTCCTCCGCGGCCGTGAGCAGGGTCGAGCCGATGCCCTGGCGCCGGTGGTCCGGGTGCACCGCCAACCGGTACAGATGGCACCGCCAGCCGTCGAAGCCCGCGATCACCGTGCCCACCAGGTCGCCGCCGCGTTCGGCCAGGATCAGCGCGTCGGGGTCGCGGGACACCAGTCGCTCCACCCCCTCCCGGTCGTCGCTGATGCTCGTCCCCTCGGCGGCCACCTTCCAGAAGGCGAGCACGGCGTCCAGATCCCCGGGCCGCCCGGCGGCCCGTATACGCAGTTCGGTCATGCGGCGATCCCATCACGCCCGCCGGACCGCCACGAGACATTCCGGCATGCGGACCGCCCGGTACGCCGGACGGCCACGCAGGCCGGACGGCCGCGCACGCCGAACGGCCACACACCCCGGACCGCCGTGCACGCTGGGCGGCTCCACCCGCCCGCCGGGGCGCCTGCGGGGCGGCCAGGCGGGCGGACGGCCGTACCCGCCGGACCGCCCCGCAGGTGCCCGGGGCACGCGTACCGGTCGTCAGACGCCGCGCAACGCCCGCATCACCGGAGCGAAAACCTCCATGTACGGCTCCAGCACCGTCAGGTAGGTGAATCCGTACCGTTCGCGCTGCGCCCGTACCTGCGCGGTGATCTGTTCCAGGGTTCCGGCCAGGAAGATGGGCAGCTCCAGCACCTGATCGGCGGTCAGGTGCGGCACGTGCTCCAGGAGGGGCCGGACGGCGGCCTCGCGGTCCTCGGTCACGACGACCATCTGGATGAGCAGGTTCAGCTCAGCCGGTTCCTCGCGGCCCGCCGCCAGCTCCCGGTACCGGGCCACGCGCTCGTCGAGTTCCTCGGCCGTGACCGGGGCGAGCTGCCCCGTCGAACTGCCCCGCACGGTACGTCCGCCGGTGAACGCGGCGATGGCGGCGTGCCGCGCGGTCAGCTCCAGCATCCGGTCGCCGTTGGCGCCGATCAGCAGCGGCACCCCGGGCCGCTGCACCGGCCGCGGCCGGTACTCCTCGTCGCCGAGCAGTCGCTCCAGCTCCTCGACGGTGCGCCGCAGATGGTCCACCCGCTCGCCGGGCGAGCCGAACGGCAGCCCCGCCGCGTCATGCTCCGCCCGTACGTAGCCGGTGCCGAGCCCGAGTTCCAGGCGCCCGCCCGTCAGGGCGTCCGTGGTCGCCACCTCCCGGGCCAGCAGAGCGGGATTCCAGAACCCCGCGTTGAGCACGAACGTGCCGAGCCGAGGCCGCCCCGTGGCCCGGGCCGCCGCGACCAGCGCCGGGAACGGCGCCGGCATGCTGAGATGGTCCGGGACCAGGATCACGTCGTACCCCAGCTCCTCGGCCCGCCGGCACTTCGCGCTCCACTCTTCGGCAGGTGCGGGCGCCATCAGATTGACGCCGAAGCGGAACGGACGCGACATGAAACCTCCTCCACGGCGGGGGACTTCGGGCCACCGGAGTCAATCACTCGTGCGCTATGGCCGCCAGCACATTCATGCGCGAGGCCCGCCACGCGGGCAGCAGCGCAGCCACCACGCCCACCACCGCCGAACCCACCACCACCGCGACGACCGTGCCCCACGGGATCGCGAACGCCGTCAGCCCCTCCAGCGCCAGCACCTGCTGCACGCACACACCCCACACCAGCCCCAGGGCCAGCCCGAGCACCGCGCCGAACACCGCGATCACCACCGACTCCAGCCGGATCATCCGGCGCAACTGACGCCGGGCGAGCCCGATGGCCCGCAGGAGTCCGATCTCACGGGTGCGCTCCACCACCGACAGCGCGAGGGTGTTGACCACGCCGAGCACCGCGATGACGATCGCCAGGCCGAGCAGCGCGTACACGAGGTAGAGCAGGACCGCGATCTGGTCGTGCACCAGCTCCTTGTAGTCGGCCAGGTCGCGCACCTGCACCTGCGGGTACGGGTCGAGCGTCCGTTCCAGGTTCGCGCGCAGTGCGTCGGCGCTCGTCCCCGGCGCGGCATTCACGTACAACGACGAGTCCTGGCCACCGGGCGCGTACCGCTCCAGCGTCTCCAGGCCGAAGAACAGCCCGCCCTCCATTCCGAACCCCTCGGCGGATTCCTGGTCGGTGAGCGCGCCCACCGTCAGGTCGGCGGTGCGCCCGCCCGGGAACTCGACGGGGACCGTGCTGCCGGCGCGTACGCCGTGCTCCCGGGCGAAGTCCGCGTCCATCGCCAGGTGACCTGGCGCGAGCGCCGCCTTCGTGTCCCCGCGCGCGTACGGGATGTTGGCGACGTCGTCGAGGCGCGGGTCGTAGCCCGTGGCGGTCGCCTCCACCCGGTCGCCGTCCGGCAGCCGCACGGCGACCGGCACGAACCGGGACCGTACGACGAGCCCGGCGCCCTCGGTCTGGCGCACCCGCTCACCGACCTCCCGCGGGAACGGCATGAAACCGCCGTTCTGCACGACGAAGTCGGCGCCCATCACCTTGTCGATCTGCCGGTCGAAGGATTCGGTCATCGAGGCGCTGGCCACCGACATCCCGCCGACCAGTGCGATGCCCACCATGAGCGCGGAGGCCGTGGCGCCGGTGCGGCGGGGGTTGCGCAGGGCGTTGCGCCGGCTCATCCGGCCGACGGCACCGAACACCACCGGAAAAACCGCGCCGAGCGCCCGGATCACCGGGCGGACGAGCAGCGGACCGGCGATGACGGTCGCGAGGAGGGTCAGGACGACGCCGAGCCCCAGCAGCGACGCCGCCGACGAGGTCCTGGTCGCCACCGCGCACCCCACGAGCGCGGCCACACCCAGGCCTCCGGCCACGGCGCCGGCCACGGCCCGGGTCCGCAGCGGCCGGCCCACCCCGGCGATCTCCGCGTCCGCGAGGGCCGCCATTGGGGAGACGGCCGCCGCACGGCGTGCCGGGAGACCGGCGGCGAGGAACGTCACCCCGACGCCGACGACGTACGCCGCCACGGGCGTCGCCCAGCCGAGGACCATCTCGCCCGAGTCGATGTTCATGCCGATCGCGTTCATCAGCCCGATCAGTCCCGCGGCCAGCCCGATGCCCGCGGCCAGGCCCAGCGTCGAGGCGACCACGCCGAGCAGCACCGCCTCGGTGAGTACCGAGCGTCGCACCTGACGCCGGTCCGCGCCGAGCGCGCGCAGCAGACCCAGCTCGCGGGTGCGTTGCGCGATCAGCATCGAGAAGGTGTTGACGATCAGGAACACGCCGACCAGGACGGCGATCCCGGCGAAGCCGAGCATGACGTACTTGATGACGTCGAGGAATCCGCCCAGTTGCTCGACGTCCGACTGGGCCTGCTCGGCGGCCGTGCGGTACTGGTAGCTGTCCGCGCCCAGGGCGTCGGCGACGCGCCGCTTGAGCAGGTCGTCGCTGGTCCCGGCCGCCGCCTCGACGGAGATGCCGGTGGCGGCGCGGGGGTCGCCCAGCAGTTTCGCCTGCGCCGTCGGTGTGTCCAGGAAGAGCAGCGCCGCGCCGGGGTTGGTCGTGGTGAACGTGGCGATGCCGACGATCTCGACGTCGAACGAGCCCGGCGGGGCGATCACGGTGAGGGTGTCGCCGATACGTACGTCCGCGCGGTCGGCGGTCTCCGAGTCGAGCAGCGCCTGCTCCGGGCCGCGCGGGGCGTGACCCGAGGTGAGTTCCACGGGGCTGCGGTCGGTCGGGTTCCAGTTGGTGCCGATCGTGGGGGCGCCGGTGGTCGGGCTCACCGACTCGTTCCCGTCGCCGACGACGGTGATGTTCTCGACCTCCGCGTCCACGCGCGCGGCGGCGACCCCGTCGACCTCGGCCAGCCGGTCGGCGAGCGCGGCCGGCACGGTTGCCGTCCTGCCGGAGGGCACCGACTCGTCGAGTCCCTCCCGCGGGCGGACGGTGACATCGGCGGCGGTGGAGGCGAACAGCCGGTCGAAGGTACGGGTGAGGGTGTCGGAGAAGACTAGACTGCCCGCGACGAACGCCACGGACAGCATGACCGCCAGCGCCGAGAGCACCAGCCGTCCCTTGTGCGCGAGGAAGCTCCTGAGCGTCGCCTTCAGCACGGCGTCAGTCCTTGTCGGGTGAGCCGGGCGTGGAGGGTGAGCCGGGCGTGGAGGGTGAGCCGGGCGTGGAGGGTGAGCCGGGCGTGGAGGGTGACCCCGCCCCGGACGGTGACCGCGCCCCGGACGCTGAGTCCGGTCCGCAGAGTGGGGCCGGCCCGGAGGGGGAGTCCGGGGCACCCGGGAAGCCCGCGCCGGTGAACATGCGCATGCGCTCCAGCACCGCCTCCGACGTCGGCCTCTCCATCTCGTCCACGATCCGTCCGTCCCCGAGGAAGAGCACCAGGTCGGAGCGGGCGGCGGCGCCCGGGTCGTGGGTGACCATGACGACGGTCTGACCCAGCTCGTCCACGGCCTCCCGCAGGATGCCGAGCACCTCCAGACCGGCCCGCGAGTCGAGGTTGCCGGTCGGCTCGTCCGCGAAGATCAATTCGGGCCGGGAGACCAGCGCCCGCGCACAGGCCACCCGCTGCTGCTGGCCCCCGGAGAGCTGGGCCGGCCGGTGCCTCAGCCGGTCCCGCAGGCCCAGGGTGTCGATGACCTGGTCGAGCCACTCCGGGTCGGGGCTCCGGCCCGCGATGTTCTGGGGCAGCGTGATGTTCTCCAACGCGTTCAGCGTCGGAATGAGGTTGAAGGACTGGAACATGAACCCGACCCGGTCCCGGCGCAGCCGCGTCAGCTCCCGATCCCTGAGTCCCGTGATCTCGGTGTCGCCGAGCCACACCTGGCCGGCCGAGACGGTGTCGAGGCCCGCCAGGCAGTGCATCAGCGTGGACTTCCCGGAGCCGGACGGGCCCATGACCGCGGTGAAACGGCCGCGCGCGATGTCCACGTCCACCGAGTCCAGGGCGAGCACCGTGGTCTCGCCCGAGCCGTACGCCTTGGTCAGGCCGCGCGCCCGGGCGGCGATGTCGTCGGCCGACGCCCGACCGGGGGCGTGCTTCGCAGCGGGTGTGGACAAGACGGCCTCCTCGGTGCTCTCCGCGGGCCGCCAGAGTAGTGTGACCCGGACCACACCCGGAATCCTCCTGTGGTACCGGTTCGCCGTTATTTCGCGGGGTTTCCGCGGGGTTTCCGCGGGGGTTCCGCGGGAGGCGGCCCTTGCCGCCGCTAGCGTTCCGGCGCTAGCTTCGAGGTATGGCGAAGCCCCAGAAGGCCCAGTTGAACGTGCGGGTGGACGAGGGAACCGCCCGGGCGGCCCGCGAACGGGCCCTGGCCCGGGGAATGAGCGTCAACCGCTACATCGAGGAGCTGGTCCGGCAGGACACCGGCGAGGCCGGCCGCACCTTCGTGGAGGCCGCGGCCGACTTCATGCGGCAGTACGAGAAGGTGTTCGCCGAGGAGGTCGGCGACGGACGCCGCTGAGCCGTCGGACGATCCCGGCCAACGATCCGGACCACACGAACTCGGATGAACGACCTCACCATCGATCTCGCCTGGCTGCTCATGCTCGCCGAACAGCGCACCCCGGGAGATCCCCAGGTCACCGACTGGGGAGCGCTCGTGGCGGCCGTCGCCCGCCACCGGGCCGAAATATTCGACACGCCTGTCTACGAGGGACCTCACGCCCGCGCCGCAGCGCTGCTCCAACTGCTGATCCACGTCCCCGCCCTGGAACGCTCCAACGCCCTGTTCGCCTCCGCGGTCGCCTACGCCTACCTGGTCGCCGGCGGGGTCAAGGTCGCCACCACTCCCGAGCAGGTGCGGGATCTCGCCCTGCTGGTCAAGAGCGGTGAGGCATCGGTCGACGACATCGCGGATGAGCTGCGCCGGTGGAGCGTGTGACTGTGACTGCGACTGCGACTGCGACTGCGACTACGCCTCGGCTTCGGCCGGTCGCCACGCCGTGCCGAGCACGCAGTAAGAACTCGGCAGCGGCGGCCCGTTCTCCGGCATCATCATCCGCCGGTAGGGGCCCAGCGCGAACCCGGCCTCCCGCAGCGCGGCCACCGGCTCGCGGGACACGTGGCAGCCGCCGGACAGCGCGGGCCACAGCGTCCGGTCCAGCGCGCGCTGGGTGAAGGTCATCACCCGGCCGCCGCCCCGGCCGTGCTCGAAGAACCGCACCTCGCCGCCGGGCCGCAGCACCCGCCTCAGCTCCCCGAGCGCCCGCGGCACATCGCGGACGCTGCACAGCACCAGCGAGACCACAGCCGCGTCGAAGGCCTCGCTCTTGACCGGCAGCGCCTCCGCCGCGCCCGGCGCGACGTCGACCGGCACCTGGGCGCGCAGCGCCGCCTCGACGGCCAACCGCCGCAGCGTGCGCTCCGGTTCGATGGCGACGATCTCCGAGACGGTGCCCGGGTAGTGGGCGAAGTTCAGGCCGTTGCCCGCGCCGATCTCGATGACCCGTCCGGACAGCCCGGCAAGCAGCCGCTCGCGCACCGGCCCCATGCCCATCCGGGTTTCGGCCCGCACACTGACCCGGGCGTAGCAGCGGGCGAACAGCGGATGGTGCACGGCGTCCCGCGGCACCCCGCGGGCACGGGTGGGTCGCAGCGCCATGGGACCTCCCTCACGAGGTGGTGCCTTACCACGATTGTCCCCCGTACAAGCGCCGTGCACCCACCGTGCGGGCGGCTCCTTCGCCGGTGCCGGACCGCCCGGAGACCGGGCCGTGCCCCGCGCCGGCGTCCCGCACGGTCCGGGCGGTCGGCCGGGGATGCCGGCCGGGACGGCACGGACCCCTGCCCCCACGGTGCGGACCGGCGGCCGGCCTCGAGCCGTACCGCCGGTCAGGACGCCTCCCGGGCGCGGAGCGTGTCCGGTCCCGGACGCGCTCCACCTGGCTCGCCGGCCAGGAAGGCCACCGGTGAGGGCGGCCGCCGCCCGGGGTGCTCGGGTGGTGGCCGACGTACGG
Source organism: Streptomyces sp. WG7 (assembly GCF_049975785.1). Lineage (NCBI taxonomy): Bacteria > Bacillati > Actinomycetota > Actinomycetes > Kitasatosporales > Streptomycetaceae > Streptomyces > Streptomyces sp. WG7. The sequence goes on along the minus strand of NZ_JBNGGE010000008.1, from coordinate 22,130 downwards.
GCGCGCGCCCTGCCGGTCGGAGTGGGTCTGGGGCCGCTCGGAGCGTGTCCGTGGTCCGGGTGCCGCGGTCCGCGCCGGCCAGGGGCTGTGTCGCCCAGGCGTTGACCGGTGTCTGCGGTACTGACCTCCCGCGGTACTGACCCGCCACCGGTCAGGGACCCTCCCGTCGCCGGAACGCGTCCGCGTCCCACGAGCCCCGCAGACAGGGCGCCAACCAGTGCGGGGCCGCCGACCGGAAGGCGGCCGGCGGCAGGGAGCCCGCTCCGGCGGGCACGGCGCCGAGCAGGGGGGCTCCGGCCACCTCCGGCAGATCCGCGAGGTTGCAGCGCGACGCGAGGTCCGGGGACCCCGGCCAGCTGCCGACCACCACACCCGTCAGCTCCAGCCCGCGCGAGAGCAGTTCACGTGCCGTCAGCTCCGTCGTGTTCAGCGTGCCCAGCCCGGCCGACGCCACCAGCAGCACCGGCGCTCCCAGCAGTCCGGCGACGTCCGCCAGCGTCCCGCCGGCCGCGTCGAAGCGTACGAGGAGCCCGCCCGCGCCCTCGACCAGCACGAGGTCGTGCTCGGTGGCCAGCTTGCCCGCGGCCTCCGCCACCTCCTCGGGGCGCACCGGAGCCCGCCCGGCCCGCCGCGCGGCCGTCCACGGCGCCAACGGCTCCGGGTAGCGGGCGACTTCGGCCGCCGTCACGGGACCCGCGAGGCGCGCCACCTCCTGGGCGTCCCCGGACTCGTCCGGCCGTACGCCCGTCTGCGCGGCCTTCAGCACGGCCACCGACCGGCCGCCCGCCAGCGCGGTCGCGGCGACGGCGGCGGTCACGACGGTCTTGCCGACCTCCGTGCCGGTGCCCGTGATCACCAGTACCGGCATGTCATCCCTCCCCTGCCGCCGCGCACACCGCGCGGGCGATCCGTGCCACGTCCGCGTCGTCGGTGACGTACGGCGGCATGGTGTAGACCAGGTCGCGGAACGGCCGCAGCCACACGCCCTCGCGCACGGCCGCCGCCGTCGCCGCCCGCATGTCGACGGCGTGGTCGAGCTGCACCACGCCGATCGCGCCGAGTACCCGTACGTCCCGCACGCCCGGCGTTCCGGCGGCGGGCGCGAGGCCCTCCCGCAGGCCCGCCTCGATCCGCTTGACCTCCGCGAGCCAGTCCTGGCCGAGCAGCAGCCCGATCGACGCGCACGCCACGGCAGCCGCCAGCGGATTGCCCATGAACGTCGGCCCGTGGGCCAGCACCGGCACCTCGCCCCGCGCGATGCCGTCGGCCACCTCCGACGTGCACAGCGTGGCCGCCATGGTCAGATAGCCGCCGGTCAGCGCCTTGCCCACGCACATCACGTCCGGCGTCACCGCCGCGTGCTCCGCCGCGAACAACGCGCCCGTACGCCCGAACCCGGTCGCGATCTCGTCGAACACCAGCAGCACGCCGTGCGCGTCGCACGCCTGGCGCAGCACCCGCAGATACGCGGGGGAGTGGAACCGCATCCCCCCGGCGCCCTGCACCACCGGCTCGACGATCACCGCGGCCAGTTCGTCGGCGTGCCGCTCGATCAGGGCGCGCAGGTGATCGGCGTACGACTCCTCGTACTCCGCCGGCGGCGCGTCCGCGAAGACCTGGCGCGGCAGGACGCCCGTCCACAGCTCGTGCATCCCGCCCTCGGGGTCGCACACCGACATGGGCTGCCACGTGTCGCCGTGGTAGCCGCCGCGCCAGGTCAGCAGACGCCGCTTGGCCGGGCGGCCCAGCGACCGCCAGTACTGCAGGCACATCTTGACCGCGACCTCGACCGACACCGACCCGGAGTCGGCGAGGAAGACGTGCTCCAGGCCATCGGGTGACATGTCGACAAGGAGCTTCGCCAGTCGTACGGCGGGCTCGTGGGTGAGACCGCCGAACATCACGTGGCTCATCCGGTCCAGCTGGTCGCGCGCGGCCTCGTTCAGCACCGGGTGGTTGTAGCCGTGGATCGCCGACCACCAGGAGGACATCCCGTCGACGAGCTCGGCGGAGCCGTCGGCCGGCCGCAGCCGCACCCCGCTCGCCGACTCCACGACGAGCGGGTCCTGCCGGCCGGGCATGGGGCCGTACGGATGCCAGACGTGCCGCCGGTCGAGCGCCAGCAACTCGTCCACGGTCAGCGCGGGCTCAGGCATTGGGCGCGAGGTCCGTTCCGGCACCACGGCGGCGTACGGCGACCAGGTCCGTACGGGCTTCGCCGGCCACCACCGGTTCGGCGGTCGCGGCGGATCCGCGGCCTCCCGCGGCCGGGGCGGAGCCACAGCCTCCCTCCGCCGGGGCGGAACCACAGCCTTCCTCCGCCGGGGCGGAACCGCAGGCCCCGCCGCCCTCGTGCGACCCGCAGCCGCCCCGGCCCGCCGCCCGGTGCTCCGGCAGGGTCTCCCGGCCGGCGCCCTCCACCTCGAAACCGGCGTCCGCGATCATCTCCAGATCCGCCTGGCCGGCCTGGCCCTCGCTGGTGAGGTAGTCGCCGAGGAAGATGGAGTTCGCCAGGTGCAGCGCGAGCGGCTGCATCGTGCGCAGGTGGACCTCGCGCCCGCCCGCGATGCGCACCTCGGCGTCCGGGCAGACGAACCGCGTCATCGCCAGGATGCGCAGGCAGCGCTGCGGGGTGAGGTGCCACTCCGTGGCCAGCGGCGTGCCCTCCATCGGGATCAGGAAGTTCACCGGCACCGAGTCGGGGTCCAGCTCGCGCAGCGAGAAGACCACGTCGACCAGGTCCTCGTCGCTCTCGCCCATGCCCGCGATCAGTCCCGAGCAGGCGGACAGCCCGGCCGCGTGCGCCTTGCGCACCGTGTCCACCCGGTCGGCGTACGTGTGCGTGGTCGTGATGTCCCCGTACGTCGCCTCGGACGTGTTGAGGTTGTGGTTGTAGGCGTCGGCGCCCGCCTCGCGCAGCCGTTCCGCCTGGCCGTCGGAGAGCAGGCCCAGGCAGGCGCACACCTCGACCGCCTCGTTCTGCTCCTTGATGGCCTTGATGGTGTCCGAGACCCGGTCCACGTCCCGGTCGGTCGGACCGCGTCCGCTGGCCACCAGGCACACCCGCTTGGCGCCCCCGGCCACCCCCGCGGCGGCGGCCTGCGAGGCCTGGTCGGGCTTCAGCCAGGTGTACTTGAGGATCTCGGCCTTGGAGCCGAGCCGCTGCGAGCAGTAGGAGCAGTCCTCGGGGCACAGGCCCGACTTGAGGTTGACGAGATAGTTGAGTTTCACCCGTCGGCCGAACCAGTGACGGCGCACCTTGCCGGCCGCGGCCACCACATCGAGCAGGTCGTCGTCGGAAGTGGCGAGGACGGCGAGCGCCTCCTCGCGGGTCGGCGACTCGCGCCGAAACCCCTTGTCCACCAGCGTGTTCAGCAGGTCCATGAGAGCCGATCCTGTCCTAAGGGGCCGCCCGGGGCCAAGGAGACTTCGCACAACAGTGACAGATCGCCGTGTGGGTATCGCCACACCTCGCGGGGGCGGCCGTACCGCTAATGTCTGTCCACTGCCTACAAAACACCGGAGGACCGACCCATGGCGTTCGGCTGGATCGACGAGCAGGCCGAGGCGCGCCGCCGGGCCGGACTCGTACGGATTCTGCGCCCCCGTCCGTCCGGCTCGCCGCTGCTGGACCTGGCGAGCAACGACTACCTCGGACTGGCCCGGCACCCCGAGGTCACCGAGGGCGCGGCGCGGGCCGCGCGGACGTGGGGGGCCGGCTCGACCGGGTCCCGGCTGGTGACCGGCACCACCGAACTGCACGCCGAGCTGGAACGCGAACTGGCCGCCTTCTGCGGTTTCGAGGCCGCGCTCGTCTTCTCCTCCGGCTACGCGGCCAACCTCGCCGCGGTCACCGCGCTGGCGCCGCACGGCTCCCTCGTCGTCTCCGACGCGGGCAACCACGCCTCGCTCATCGACGGCTGCCGGCTGGCCCGCGGCACGACCCAGGTGGTGGCGCACGCCGACCCGGACGCCGTACGCAAGGCGCTGGCGGCGCACGGCGGCCCCTCCGTCGCCGTCTCCGACACGGTCTTCTCCGTCGACGGCGACGCCGCGCCGCTCGCCGCGCTCGCCGGGGCGTGCCGTGAGCACGGCGCCGGGCTGGTCGTCGACGACGCCCACGGCCTCGGCGTCCTCGGCGAGGGCGGCCGGGGCGCCCCGCACGCGGCGGGACTCGCGGGCGCCGACGACGTCGTCGTGACGGTGACACTGTCCAAGTCGCTCGGCAGCCAGGGCGGGGCCGTGCTCGGTCCCGCCCGGGTGATCGAGCACCTGGTCAACGCGGCCCGGACGTTCATCTTCGACACCGGCCTCGCACCCGCGGCGGCGGGCGCGGCGCTGGCGGCGCTCACCCTGCTGCGCCGCGAGCCCGAACGGGCGGCGCGGGCACGCGCGGTGGCGGCCGGACTGCACGCCCGTCTGACGGCCCTGGGGCTGTCTGCGGTACGCCCCGACGCCGCGGTCGTCTCGGTGCGCGCCCCCTCCCCGGAGGGGGCCGTACGGTGGGCGGCCGACTGTCGTACGGCCGGCCTGTCCGTGGGCTGCTTCCGCCCTCCTTCCGTGCCCGACGGCATCTCACGGCTCAGGCTGACCGCTCGTGCGGACCTCTCCGGGGAACAGATCGAACGCGCTGTGCGGGTGATCGGCGAGACGCGGCCATGAGTCGGCGTGACACGGCCGTGCGTCGTCCGATGCCCGGCCGGAGTCAGCGGCGGTGGATCCCGGCCGTGAACGACGCCCAGCTCCCGGGGGAGAAGAGCAGCGCGGGCCCGGCCGGGTCCTTGGAGTCGCGCACGGCGAGCAGTCCGGCCCAGGGGCCGGACGACGGCCGTGCCGTTTCGACGCAGTTGTTCGCCCCGGTGCTGTAGCTGCTGCGCAGCCACCGCACGCCGGGCAGATCGGTACTGGACGGGATGTTCGGGGGGAGTTCGGACACGGAGTCTGTCATGGTGCCTCCTTACGCGCCTGCCGCTGTCGCGGCGATGAAGTCCAACGAGTCCTCGGGCGAAAGGGCATGGATCAGAAGGGTGTTGAAGGCCTCGGTGTAGGCCTCTAGGTCTTCTTTCCGTTCGAGGTGCAGGCTACTCGTCAAGTGGTCGAGAACAACCACGTCCAGATCAGAAGTGCTCGAAAAGGAGAAGATTACGAAAGGCCCGGTGACACCGATGTGCGCCCCGGCGGCGAAGGGCAGGACCTGGAGCCGGACATGGGGAAGGCGCGCGGCATCGACCAGCCGCGCCAGCTGACGGGACATCACTCCGGGCCCGCCCACCTCCCGGCGCAGCACCGACTCGTCCAGGACCGCGCTCAGCTCCAGTGGCGGCTGCGCCCGCAGGACGTCCTGCCGGGCCAGTCGCACCTCCACCAGGGTGTCCAGCCGCTCCTCCGGGAGCCCGTCCACCGCGGCACGCGTCACCGCGCGGGCGTACTCCGGCGTCTGCAGCAGACCGGGGACCACGGTGGTCTCCAGTGTGCGCATCGCGCTCGCCTGGGACTCCAGGCTGATGAAGTCGCGGTAGGTCGGCGGCAGCACCCCTCGGTAGGCGTGCCACCAGTGGTTCCGGCCGCCCGCGTCGTCGGAGCCCGCCAGCATCACCAGCAGCTCCCGCAGCTGCTCGTCGTCCACGCCGTAGGCGTCCAGCAGTAACCGCACGTCGGCCGGTTTCGCCCCGCTCGTCCCGGTCTCGATCCGGCTGACCTTCGACTGGTGCCAGCCCACCAGCCGGGCCGCCTCGCCGCTGGTGATACCCGCCGACGTGCGCTGGGCGCGCAGTTCCGCGCCCAGCTTCCGGCGGCGCACCACGGGGCCGTGCTGCATGGGCCACTCCTCTACTCCTTATGAGCCGCCCAAATACGCTCTGCCGTCGCAGAGTTCACCGCATCGAGCGACAGATATATGCAGATCTTGGTGGATCGCCGCCCTTACCGGGCCTGGTGGTGGCAGTCTGACGGCGAAGCACCAGTCCGGGACCGTACTCGAACCATCCGCTCCGTGTCCGGCTGCGGTCCCGTGGGAAAGGGACGACGTCGCCATGGCAGACCATCTGGAAGCATCCGTCACTCTGCCGAGCGATCCCGCCTCGGTGGCCGCCGCGCGTACCTATGTGGTCGGCACGCTGGTGGAGTGGGGCCTGCCGGCGGACACCGAGGTGTCCGAAACCGTCCGGCTCATCGTCTCCGAGCTGACCACCAACGCGGTCCAGCACACGCTCGGACAGTCACCCACCTTCACGGTGGACCTCGTGCTCGACCGCGACGAACGACTGCGTATCGGCGTCACCGACAGCCATCCGGGGTTTCCCAAGCGTCTGCCCGCCGCCGTCCAGCAGGACAACGGCCGCGGCATGGTGATCATCCGCTGGCTGACGGCGGAGTGCGGCGGCAAGCTGAGGGTGCGGCGCACGCGCGAGGGCGGCAAGACCGTCTTCATCGAACTGCCCTGGACGCCGCCGAGCAGTCCGGTGCCGCCCGAGCCGGCCACGGCCGTGGGGCGGGTCGCGGGACGGCAGGAGCCCGAACGGTGAGGCGCCGGCGGCACTCGCCGCGAGTCTGTTCCGTGTGAGGCGTCGAGGGCAGTGTCGAGGGCAGTACCGAACCGCCGCACGTGCGCGTGTGGGAGCGCGGGGCGTGCGGGGCGCGGGGCCGTCCCCGACCGGCACATCGACGGGGCGGCCGACGTCGCCAGGGCCGCCGGACCGGCGGCCTCGGCGCGTCGGGTGCGGGCAGGGCCGGTACGGGTACCGGCACAGCGCGTCGAAGCGGGGACCCGCCGAGGCCGTGGGCGGGCCGTGCCAGGAGACCCCGCCCTTCCGGGCGAGGAGCGGACGTCAATTGACCCGGCCGTACCAGACGCTGCCGGTCCAGATCTTCTGCAGACGGACCACGTCCCCGGTCTTCGGGGCGTGCCAGATCCTGCCCTTCCCGGCGTAGATGCCGACGTGGTAGACGCTGCTGCCCGAGTGGAAGAAGACGAGGTCGCCGACCTTGCGGTTCTTGGCGGAAATATGACGGGTCTTGTTGTACTGCTGAGCCGCGGTGCGCGGCAGCTTCTTACCGGCCTTCTTGAACGAATACAGGGTCAGCCCGGAGCAGTCGAACCTGCGTGGTCCGACGGCGCCCCACTTGTACGGTGAACCCTTCTTGGAGGCCGCGATCTTGAGGGCCTTCGCCGCATAGGTCGCCGCGGCCGCCTCGGAGGCGGCACCGGGGACCACGACGGATCCGCCGATCGCGGCGAGGGTGAGGGCCGAGGCCGTACCGGCACGGGCCATCAGCGACGGGACACGATTGAGCGCAGACATGCGCAACCCTTCGTCAGCCGCCTGTGAAGGATGACCTGTCGGATTCGGGCTGGCGAAGTTGCCCGGCCGCACGAGTGCGGCTTCACCCCAAGGGCTGCTCGGCCCGGCTTCTCTCTCGGAGATGACCGTTCCGGCGACCCGTCGTGCTCGGGTCCTCCACTCCTGCCGATCCACTCCTGTCGACCGGTCGTCCGGGCGGCGGCAGGACTCGGCGTCCGCCCGGACCGCCCCGCCGCTGCGGCGAGGGCTTGTCGTCAGTCACGGATCTTGTCTCGCCCAGTGGGAGAATCCCAACGGAACGTGCCCTTTGTGTTGTTACACGCCACTCGCCCGTTCGGGTGGACACCTCCGCGTTCGAGTCACAGCCGGGGGTGGTGACGAGCCCGGGACCAGCGGCGGAGCGGCTCGTTCCGCCGCGTGAGCAGCAGCGGTCGCGCAACTTCGGCCGGTCGGAAATCGAGGGTGTTCCTACGCCGAAAGGGGGTACGCCGTTTGGTCCGTTTCGGCCACCGGCGCGTCAACTGCCGGAACACGGCGGAAGGCTGACGCGCGCCGCCCGCCGTTCACCGTCCCGCACGCGCGGCGCCCGGACCAGGGTGCCGGCGTGCACTCCGGCCCTGACGCACCGGTGCGCACGGCGGCCGGGCCGGGGCCCCGCACCGTGGCGGGGTCCGCGGCCCGGCCGCGCACGGCCGGGGATCAGGCGGCCGGGGCCGGGGCCCGGTCGGGCGCCGGTGAGGCGCCGGGTGCGCGCTGTCGCAGTGCGCCGCCGAGCAGGACCGCGCCCAGGCCCAGCAGGGACCACCACGTGAGCGTGAGCGCGGGGCCGGTGGCCGCGGCGCCCTCGAAGAAGGACACCGAGCGCAGGAGCGAGCCGCCCGCGCCCGGCGGCAGCCACTGGCCGATCGCGCCGGCCGGCCGGGGCAGCATCTCCGGCGCCGAGGACGCGCCGGAGAAGGGGTTGCCCAGCAGCATGATCACGGCCGCGCCCAGCCCGACACCCGCGCGCCCGAGCAGCGCCCCGAGCCCGGCGACGCCCGCGCCCGCGGCCAGGGCCGACAGCCCGAACACGCCGGCCACGGCCCACCAGTCACCGGTGACCACCCCGAGCCAGCTGTGCGCGACCACCGCCGCGACCGCGCCTGTCGACGCGGCGGCGCCGGTCACCGCGACGGCCGCTCGCACGCCGCGCAACCCCAGCAGGGTCACCACGGCGCCGGTCGCGATCCCGGCCAGTGCGAGCGGCAGCACGCTCGCGCCCAGGGCCGCGCCGCGCGGATCCGCCTCGGGGGCGGGCACCACATCGACCACCTGGACCGGCGTCCCCGTGGCGGAGGCCTGCCCGGTCACCGCCTGCTGCAGCAGCTGGGCCACGGAGGGGCTCGCCGCGGACGCCGTGAGCAGCTTCGCGCCCCGGTCGCCGGCGACCACCGCGCCGTACACGGTCCGGTCCTCGACGGCGTCGCGGGCCGCGGCCTCGTCGGCGTAGCGGTGGATCTCGAAGGCGCCCTCGCGCTGGGTGAGCCGCTGCTCCACCTGCGTGATCGCGGCGGGCGGTCCCGCCACGCCGAGCGGCAGATCGCGGGCGGACGTACGGGCGGCCGGCCAGGCGAAGGCGCACAGTGCCAGTGCCGCCAGTACGGGAAGCAGGACGACGACGGCGGCCACACGGCGGCCGTGAGGAGCGGAGGGGCCGGACATGGGTGACTCCTCTGAGAGAAGGATCGTTCGTTTTAGTCCTGCCTCCACGGTGCGGCGGTCTCGGGCGCCTTGTCAAGAAGGAATGTTCGTTTTAGATTGGGGCCATGGCCCGCGTATCCCAGGAACACCTCGACGCCCGCCGCCGGCAGATCCTCGACGGCGCCGCGCTGTGCTTCGCCCGCAACGGCTTCCACGCCACGTCGATGCAGGACGTGCTGAAAGAGGTCGACCTCTCCGCGGGGGCCGTCTACCGCTACTTCAGCGGCAAGGAGGAGCTGATCGAGGCCATCGTCACCGAGGTGCTGGGCGCCATCCGCGACGTGTACGAACGTGCCGCGCAGGAGAACCCGCCGCCCATGCCCGACGAACTAGTCGCCCGCACCCTGGCGCACATGGCGCGGGAGCGGCCGGCGGTGACGGACAGCGGCGAGTGGCTGTTCCCGCGGCTGATGATCCAGGCCTGGTCCGAGACGCTGCGCAACGACGCGCTGTCCGCCCTCCTGGGTGAGGGGTTCGCCAAGGCGACGGCCGCCTGGGCGAAGGTCGTCATCCGCTACCAGGAAACCGGCATGATGCGCGACGACGTCGACCCGGACGCCGTGGCCCGGACACTGATGGCCACGGTGCAGGGCTTCGGGGCCCAGTACGCCCTGTTCGGCAGCTTCTCGCCGGAGGCTCTTCAGGCGGGCGTGCGAGGGCTGCTGAGTATGCGTCAGGTATCCGACGGCCCCGGTGATCAGTCGGACGAATCCGGCTGACGTGAGCGGCCGTGACGCCGCTCGCCGGGCCCGCCGCGCCGGTGACGGCCGTGGCGCGCGACGCGTCGCGGCTGCGGAGGCTGCTGGACGAGGCATCGGCCTCGCGGGGCTGAGGAGCCGTCGGCCGAACGCGTTCCTCCGCTCGTCGGACCGGCGAGGAAGCGCCGTGACGACAGCGGGCACGAGGAGGGGCGGCCCACCCCGGCCGCCCCTGTATCGTGCCCTGCCCTGCCCTGCCCTGCCCTGCCCTGCCCTGCCCTGCTCAGCCCTGCCGCGCCGCCGGCCAGGCGTCCTCCGCCGCGTAGTCGAAGAGGTCGCCGTACGCCCGGAACATCTTCGGGTACGCCTCCCGCCAGTCCCGTCCGGCCAGCCGCTCCTCGATGAAGGCGACCGTGTCCGGCAGGGTCTCGGCGTACCGGACCACCGGCCGGTAGCCCAACTCCCGCTCGGCCGCGGACATGTCGCACACGACCGGCGAGGGAACGGACCACGGCGTGTCTCCCACACCGTCCGCGGGCGGCGGCCCGTCCACCAGTACGTCCTCCGTCTCGACGCCCATCACCGCGTCGATCGCCGCCGCGATCTCCGCCACCGTCGGCGCATCCGGGTCGACGGCGTTCAGGACGCGCGTACCCGGCCGCGGGGCGGCCAGCCGGACCAGCTCCGCGATGGTGTGCGCGCTCGCCGGGTGGAAGCGGCTCGCACCGCCGTAGGCGAGGACGCGCCGACGCCTGCCGTCGAGGTTGCGCTTGACGAAGTACAGCTCGCGCGGCGTCCTGCAGTACGGCCCGTGGACCGCGCCCGCGCGCAGCAGAGTGACGGGCAACCGGTCGCCGGCCGCGAGGAGCTCCCGCTCCAGCGCCACCTTGCGGGTGGGGTACGAGGTGTCACCCGGCCGGACGGTGCGCTGCTCCTCGGTGAGCGGCACCGGGTACTCGGGGAAGCCGCCGGGTTCGGCCTGGGTGTCGAAGTTGCGGCCCTTGTCGTCCTCGTAGACCGACACACTGGAGATCACCACGGCCGAGCCGACCCGCCCGGCGAGCGAGACCAGTTGCCGCGCGTGCCCGACTCCAAAGGCCACCATGTCCACCAGGACGTCACAGCCGTCACCGACCGCCGCCGACAGGGCGGCGTCGTCCTCCCGGTCGGCCCGGACCACCCGCACGTCCCCGGGCCAGTCCTCGTCCCGCTCGCCGCCGCGCGAGACGGCCGTCACCTCCCAGCCGTCCCGGGCCAGTGCCCCCACGGCCACTCGTCCGATCTGCCCCGACGCTCCGACCACCACAGCACGTGTCATGAGGCGACCGTAGGCGCGGGCCCGGCCGCCCGGCCACGTTGTTCTGCCGACGGCAGACGACGTGCTGCCGACGGCAGACGACGTGCTGCCGACGGTGGACGACGTGCTGCCGACGGCGGCCACGCGCTGCCGACGGCGGACGACGGTTTCAACCGGGGGCGACGGTGCACGACCGCCGCCGGACGGCGGGCAACGGGTTTCTAGCGGGGCGGCAGCCGGGGGAACCTCGGCCGCTTCGCCGCCTTCGCGGCCTCCTCGGCCTTCACCTCGGCCGCGTACCGGTCGACGTACTCCTGTCCGGACAGGGTCAGGACGGCGTACATGATCTCGTCGGTGACGGCGCGGAGCACGGCCTTCTCCCTCTCCAGGCCGGCGTAGCGGGAGAAGTCCAGGGGCTCGCCGAAGCGGATCACCACGGGATGCAGCTTCGGGATCTTCCGCCCCGGCGGCTGCGCCTCGAAGGTGCCGATCATCGCGCAGGGCACGACCGGCACCCCGGCCCTGAGCGCCATCACCGCGACGCCGACCTTGCCCTTGTACAGCCGGCCGTCGTGCGAGCGCGTCCCCTCCGGATAGATGCCGAGCAACTCGTCCTTGCCCAGTACGCCGAGCCCCTCGCGGATCGCGGCCTGCCCCGCCTCCTTGCCCGAGCGGTCGACGGGGATCTGCCCGGCGCTGCGGAAGAAGAACGCGGTCAGCCGGCCCTTGAGGCCGGGGCCGGTGAAGTACTCGGCCTTGGCGAGGAAGGTGATGCGGCGCCTGAGCACCGCGGGCATCAGGAAGTGGTCCGCGAACGAGAGGTGGTTGCCCGCGACGATGGCCGCCCCCGACGCCGGCACATGGTCCAGACCCTCGATCCGGGGGCGGAAGACGACGCGCAACAGCGGGCCCAGCAGTACGTACTTGAGGACGTAGTAGAACACGGCGTCGCTCCTCACCCCGGCGGGACGGCTCGTTCGCCGTTGTTCTCACTGGTCAACCGGCGTCCGCCGGGGTGCCAGTGTAGGTGCGGGACGGGCCCGCCCGGAACCGGACGTACCCGGCCCGCCGGCCGTGCCGCCGCTCAGAACCTCGGCGTCGGGGCCTGCGCCTCCACCATCTCCGCCGCCTCCTCGTCGGTCTGCACCGAGGGCGGGGAGCCCTCGAGGGGCTGCTGGGCCGTCTCCTTCATACAGGCCACCGCCACGACACCGATCAGCGCCGCGGCCATCGCGTAGTAGGCCGGCATCATGTCGGAGCCGGTCACGCTGATCAGGGCGGTGATGACCAGCGGCGTGGTACCGCCGAACAGGGACGCCGACAGGTTGTAGCCGACCGACAGGGACCCGTACCGGACGTTGGTCGGGAACATCGCCGGGAGCGCCGCCGACATCGTGCCGAGCAGGCAGACCAGGGAGAGACCGAGCATCAGCATGCCGGCCGAGACGGCGAGCAGGCTGCCCTCCTGCACCAGCACGAAGGCCGGGGCGGACAGCACGAAGAAGCTGACCATGCCGGTCATGAGCAGGGGCTTGCGGCCGAAGCGGTCGGACAGGCGGCCGACCTGGTTGATGATCAGCATCAGCACCACCATGGTGGCCACCAGGATCATCAGACCGTGGCTCTCGCTGTAGTGCATCTCGTCCGACAGGTACGTCGGCATGTACGACAGCAGCATGTAGTCGGTGATGTTGTACGCGCCGACGAGCGCGATGCACAGCACCAGCGAGCGCCAGTGCGTACGGAAGATCTTGGCGAGGTCGCCCCGGGCGGTGGTCTCCACCGCGGTCGCCGCCTCCGCGATGTGGACGTTGGCGTCCTCCAGTTTCAGGAACGCGGGCGTGTCGTCCAGCTTCAGCCGCAGATAGATACCGACGATGCCGAGCGGCGCCGCGATCAGGAAGGGGATGCGCCAGCCCCAGGCGTCCATGGTGTCGCTGCCGAGCCAGGCCGTGAGCGCGGTGACCAGACTGGCGGCGCCGGTGTACCCGGCCAGCGTTCCCAGCTCCAGGAAGCTGCCGAAGAAGCCGCGCCGCTTGTCGGGCGCGTACTCGGCGATGAAGGTGGAGGCACCGCCGTACTCGCCGCCGGTCGAGAAGCCCTGGAGCAGGCGGAACACGATCAGCAGGACGGGGGCCCAGAAGCCGATGGAAGCGTAGCTGGGGATGAGCCCGATGGCGGCGGTGCCGATCGCCATGAGGATCATCGTCAGCGCCAGCACCTTCTTGCGGCCGACCTTGTCACCCATCGGGCCGAAGACCATGCCGCCGAGCGGGCGCACCAGGAACGCCACGGCGAACGTGGCGAACGAGGACAGCAGTTGCACGGTGTCGCTGCCGGACGGGAAGAACACGCGGCCGATGGTGCCCGCCAGATAGGCGTAGATGCCGAAGTCGAACCACTCCATGGCATTGCCGAGAGAGGCCGCCTTCACGGCCCGCTTGACCGCGGCCTCGTCCGTGACAGTGATGTCCGACCGGCGGAGCCGCGGGTTCTGCCGGCGTCTGACGGCCCGGAAAAGGGCCGGGTGGCGGCGGACCGCGGCGGTGTCGGATTCCTGGCCGTTCTCGGTGGGGGACGTGGCGGCCTCCCTTTCCACGCGCAAACGCCCCTGGCGGAGCGCTGCTCGGTCGTACGGTTTCCAGGTCGTACCGTTCCCCCGATCATCGTGGGTATGGTCGTGACTTCGGTCATGCGGTTGAGCCGATGAGGTGAGTACCCTTCCCCCATGCGGATCTCCGTCTCCTCCGACATGGACGAACCCGTGGCCCGCCTCCTCGTCGAGGAGCTGCGCGGGCGTGGCCACGAGGTGGTGACGCACGGCGCGCTGCGCCCCGGGGCGGACCCGCGGTGGGCGGTGTGCTCGGAGCGCGCGGCGCGCGAGGTCGCCGACGGCACGGCCGACCAGGCGGTGGTCTGCTGCTGGACCGGTACGGGAGCGTCGATCGCCGCGAACAAGGTGCCGGGCGTGCGGGCGGCCCTGTGCACCGACGCGTACACGGCGGACGGGGCCCGCCGCTGGAACGACGCCAACGTGCTCGCACTCGGCCTGCGGCTGACCTCGGCGCCGCTGCTGCGGGAGATCCTCGACGCCTGGTTCGCGGGCGGGTCCGGCGCGGACGCCGAGGACCGGGACAACGTGGCGCACGTGGAGCGGCTCGACCGGGGCCGAGCCGCTCCGTGACAGCACCTCGAGCCGAGGTCAGGACGTCAGGACCTTCTCCAGCGTCCCGAGCACCCCTTCCAGCTCCTCCCCGGTGACGGTCAGCGGCGGAGCCAGGCGGATCGTCGAGCCGTGCGTGTCCTTGACGAGGACGCCCTCGCGCATCAGGCGTTCGCTGACCTCGCGGCCGGTGCCGAGCGCCGGGTCGACGTCGACGCCCGCCCACAGCCCGCGCGCACGGAAACCGACGACGCCCCTGCCGACCAGGGCGGTCAGGCCCTCGCGCAGCACCACGCCCAGCTCGGCCGCCCGGCGCTGGAAGTCGCCCGTCTCCAGCAGCTCCACCACCGCCGTGCCGACCGCCGCCGCCAGCGGATTGCCGCCGAACGTCGAACCGTGCTCGCCGGGGCGCAGCACACCGAGCACCTCCCGGCTGCCGACCACCGCCGAGACCGGGACGATGCCGCCGCCCAGCGCCTTGCCGAGCAGCACCACGTCCGGCACGACCGACTCGTGCTCGACGGCCAGGGTGCGCCCCGTGCGCCCGAGACCCGACTGGATCTCGTCCGCGATGAACAGGCACCCGGCCCGGCGGGTCAGCTCCCGTACGCCCGCCAGATAGCCGTCGTCCGGGATGTTGACCCCCGCCTCGCCCTGGATCGGCTCGATCAGCACGGCCGCCGTCGTCTCGTCGACCGCCGCCTCCATGGCCGCCAGGTCGTTGTAGGGGACGACCCGGAAGCCGGGGGTGAAGGGACCGAAGCCCGAGCGGGCCGTCTCGTCCGTGGAGAAGCTCACGATCGTCGTCGTACGGCCGTGGAAGTTGTCCGCCGCGACCACGATCGTCGCCCGGTCGGCCGGGACGCCCTTCACCTCGTAGGCCCACTTGCGGGCCACCTTGACGCCGCTCTCCACCGCCTCGGCGCCGGTGTTCATCGGCAGCACCATGTCCGTGCCGGTCAGCGCGGCCAGCCGCTCGGCGAAGTCCGCGAGCCGGTCGTTGTGGAAGGCGCGGGAGGTGAGCGTGAGCCGGTCCAGCTGGCGGTGGGCGGCCTCGGTCAGCGCCGGGTGGCGGTGGCCGAAGTTGAGCGCCGAGTACCCGGCCAGCATGTCCAGGTAGCGGCGGCCCTCCACGTCCTCGACCCAGGCGCCCTCGGCGCGGGCCACGACGACGGGCAGCGGGTGGTAGTTGTGCGCGAGGACGGGCTCCTCCGCGCGGATGAGCTCCTCGGAGCCGCGGGTGCGGGCGGGTGCGGTCATGAGCGGATCTCCCGGATCTCCTGGGTGCAGCACTTGATGCCGCCACCGGCCTTGTGGAACTCGGACAGGTCGACGGGGACGGGGACGTAACCGAGGCCGGCGAGCTGGCCGGCGAGTCCCCTGGCCCCGGGCGAGAGGAACACGTGCCGTCCGTCGGAGACGGAGTTCAGCCCGAACGCCATGGCGTCCTCGCGGGTGGCGATCACCGCGTCCGGGTAGAGCCGTTCGAGCACTTCGCGGCTGCCGGGCGAGAAGGCCCCGGGGTAGTAGGCGATGTTCCCGCCGGTTCCGCCGGTCCCGTCGTCGAGCACGAACAGCGCCGTGTCCAGATGGTAGAAGTACGGGTCCACGAGCGTCAGCGAGATCACCGGCACGCCGAAGAACTCCTGCGCCTCGCGGTGCGCCTCGCGGGAGGTACGGAATCCCGTGCCGGCCAGGATCCAGCGGCCGGCCGGGACCAGGTCGCCCTCGCCCTCGCAGACCGCCTCGGGGTGGTGGACCTCGAAGCCCTCCGTCTTGAACCACGCCTCGTAGGGCACGGACTCGGGACGTCGCTCGGGTGCGTGGAAGCGGGAGCCGAAGACGCGGCCCTCGACGACGACCGCGCAGTTCGCCGCGAAGACCATGTCGGGCAGGCCCGGGACCGGCCCGACGGTGTCGACGGTGTGGCCGTGGGCCCGGTAGGCGTCGACCAGCGCCTGCCACTGGTCCAGGGCGCGGAGGACATCGACGGGCCGGCCGGTGCTCATCCACGGGTTGATCGCGTACTGCACGGCGAAGTGTCTGGGTTCGCAGACCAGGAAGCGCCGCCGGCGCGGCACACGGGATTCGGGCACAGAGGGGTTCCTCCGCTTCCTGACGGGGTGTGACTGGGTGATGACACCACGGTAGGAAGGGGAGGAGACGGACGACAAGCGACAATGGCTGCGTGTTGGCGCAGGAACGCTGCGTCCTGCGCCAGGTCAGCGCACGTCTGCTGCGCCTCCGGCCGCTCCCCGGGGCGAGCCGTCGGGCGCCGGATGGCTCGCGCCCGCCTCCGGACTGTCCGCGATCAGATGGGACAGCACCATCACACTGATCGTCTTGCGGATGAAGGGCTCGGCCCGGATCCGTTCCAGCACCTCCTCGAAGTGCTCCACGTCCCGTGCCCGCACGTGCAGCAGCGCGTCCGCGCCACCGGTCACCGTCATCGCCGCCGTGATCTCCGGATAGCCCCGCGCGACCTCCGCCAGCCGTCTGGGCGGCGCCGCTCCCTCGCAGTAGACCTCCACGTACGCCTCGGTGCGCCAGCCCAGCGCGGAGGGCCGCACCGTCGCCGTGAACCCGGTGATCACACCGGTCTCGCGCAGCCGGTCCACCCGGCGCTTGACCGCCGTCGAGGACAGCCCGACCTCCGCGCCGATCTCGGCGAAGGACGTCCTGGCGTTCGCCATCAGGGCGGTGACGATCTTCCGGTCCAGTTCGTCGAACGGTGTGGGCCTGCTGCTCATGAGGGCACTGTATCCAGCGGATACGTCCACCTCGGGGGCGTGTGCAGGCGTACGGATTGCTCCTACACTCCACCTTCATGCTGCGCGCCCTTGCTGTCGACGACGAACGCCCCACGCTCGAGGAACTCGTGTACCTGCTGAACGCCGACCCCCGCATCGGCACGGCGGAGGGAGCGGAGGGCGCGACCGAGGCGCTGCGCCGTATCAACCGCGCCCTGGAGTCGGGCCCCGACGGGCCGGACGCCATCGACGTCGTCTTCCTCGACATCCAGATGCCCGGCCTGGACGGACTCGACCTCGCCCGGCTGCTGAGCGGGTTCGCCCGGCCGCCGCTGGTCGTCTTCGTCACCGCGCACGAGGACTTCGCGGTGCAGGCCTTCGACCTCAAGGCCGTCGACTACGTCCTCAAACCCGTCCGCCGGGAGCGGCTCGCCGAGGCGGTCCGCCGCGCCGTCGAGCGGCGGGGCACCGCGGCCCCCGCCCCGCGCGTGCCCGTGCACGAACCCGACCCCGACCACATCGCCGTGGAACTCGGCGGCGTCACCCGCTTCGTTCCCGTCGACGACATCACCCACGTCGAGGCCCAGGGCGACTACGCCCGCCTGCACACCGACAAGGGCAGCCACCTCGTCCGCATCCCCCTGTCCACCCTGGAGGAGCGCTGGCGCGCCCGCGGCTTCGTCCGCATCCACCGCCGCCACCTCGTCGCCCTGCGCCACATCGGCGAGCTCCGCCTGGACACCGGCACCGTCAGCGTCCTGGTCGGTACCGAGGAGCTCCAGGTCAGCCGGCGCCACGCCCGCGAACTGCGGGACCTGCTCATGCGGAGGCCGTGACCATGCCCCAGGACCCCACCGAACGCCGCGTCACCGTCACCGGCCCGCCCAGGCGCACCCGACGGGCCTCCGGCTACTACCGCCCGCGCACCGAGATCGACGAGCAGACCACCCTCGGGCACACCTACGTCCGCTCCCTCATGCGCAGCCAGCTGCGCGCCGGCCTCGCCGCGTTCGCGGTCCTCGGGCTCCTCGTCGCACCGCTGCCGCTGCTGTTCGCGGCGATGCCCGACGCCCGCCACCTGGAATGGACCCTCCTCGGCTTCTGCCTGTACGCCCCGTTCGTCCTCCTCGCCCGCTGGTACGTGCGCCGCGCCGAGCGCAACGAACGCGACTTCGTGCGCCTCGTCGAGGACCGGTGACCTTGCGGACGACCCTGTGTGACGAGGCACGATGAACTCCAGCTACGCCATACCCGCCGTCGCCCTGGTCGTCGTGGCCACCGTCCTCGTCGGCGCCTTCGGCCTGCGCATCTCCCGCACCACCTCCGACTTCTACGTCGCCTCCCGCACCGTGGGGCCCCGCCTCAACGCCGCCGCCATCAGCGGCGAGTACCTCTCCGCCGCGTCCTTCCTCGGCATCGCCGGCCTGGTCCTCGTCCAGGGCCCGGACATGCTCTGGTACCCGGTCGGCTACACCGCCGGCTACCTGGTGCTGCTCCTCTTCGTCGCCGCCCCGCTGCGGCGCTCCGGCGCGTACACGCTGCCCGACTTCGCCGAGGCCCGGCTCGCCTCCCAGGCGGTACGGCGGCTCGCGGGGGCCTTCGTCGTCGGCGTCGGCTGGCTGTACCTGCTGCCCCAGCTCCAGGGCGCCGGACTGACCCTGGCCGTCCTGGGCGGGGCGCCCGACTGGCTCGGCGGAGTGATCGTCGCCGTCGTCGTCACCGCCATCGTCGCCGCCGGCGGCATGCGCAGCATCACCTTCGTCCAGGCCTTCCAGTACTGGCTGAAACTCACCGCGCTGCTCGTCCCCGCCCTCTTCCTGGTCCTGGCCTGGCAGGGCGACGGCGCCCCCGGCCGCCCCTTCGAGGAGCCGGCCACCTTCCGCGAGCAGCGCTCCGTCCGGGTCGACGACAGCCTCACCCTCAAGCTCGACCGCCCCCTGACGGTCACCGTCGACGGCACCGTGGACGGCCGCGCCCACGAAGACACCCGCCTCGGCCTGTCCACCGGCACCCACCGCATCGAGGCCGGCACCCGCCTCACCTTCGCCGAGGACACCCCCGTCCCGGCCGCCGGACGCGGCGCCGACGACGCCCTGTCGCCCTCCCGCGCCGAGAGCCGCACCGAACGCCCGCTGTACGCCACGTACGGCCTGATCCTCGCCACCTTCCTGGGCACCATGGGCCTGCCGCACGTCGTGGTCCGCTTCTACACCAGCCCGCACGGCGTCGCCGCCCGCCGCACCACCGTCGCCGTCCTCGGTCTCATCGGCGCCTTCTACCTGCTGCCGCCCGTCTACGGGGCCCTCGGCCGCATGTACGCCCCCGAGCTGACCCTCACCGGCGACGCGGACGCCGCCGTCCTGCTGCTGCCCGACCGGGTGATCGGGGGAGTGGGCGGCGACCTGCTCGGGGCACTGGTCGCGGGGGGCGCCTTCGCCGCGTTCCTGTCCACCGCGTCGGGGCTGACCATGGCCGTCGCGGGCGTCCTCACCCAGGACGTGCTGCCGTCCCGAGGCGTACCGCACTTCCGGCTCGGCACCCTCCTCGCCATGGCCGTGCCGCTGGCGGCGAGCGCGCTGGTCGGCGGGCTGCCGGTCGCCGACGCCGTCGGTCTGGCCTTCGCCGTGTCCGCCTCCTCCTTCTGCCCCCTGCTCGTCCTCGGCATCTGGTGGCGGCGGCTGACCCCGCCCGGCGCGGCGGCCGGGATGCTGGTGGGCGGCGGCTCCGCCCTGCTCGCCGTCGCCGCGACCATGGCCGGCTTCCCGGGCGGCGGCGGTGTGCTGCACGCGCTGCTGGCCTGGCCGGCGCTCTGGTCGGTGCCGCTGGCCTTCCTCACCATGGTGCTGGTCTCCCTGGCCACACCGGGCCGCGTACCGGCCGGGACGGCGGCGATCCTGGCCCGCTTCCACCTGCCGGAAGAGCTGCGCACGGACGAACGGCGCTCGGACGAACCGCACAAGGAGGTGACCCCGTGAGCGGCTCCGTGAGCGGTTTCCTGGCGGGCCTGGTCGTCGCCGTGCTCCCGCTGCTGGCCGCGGGCTTCTGGCTGGGGCGGCGGACGGCCCGCCCGCAGAACAACCTCGGCGGTCTGGGCACCCCGGTCGAGCACGCCACCTTCCAGACCCTGCACACCGCCTCCCTGGCCACGCCCCCGCTGCGGGCGGGACTGACCGAGGAGACCGCGGGCAAGTCGGCCCGCAAGCTGCGCTCGCTGCTGGGCACGGACGCGCTGTGCCTGACCGACCTGAAGGAGGTCCTGGTCTGGGACGGCGTGGGCGCCCACCACCGCACCGAGATCATGGAGCGTCTCGCGGGACCGCTGGAGACGGGCCGCGGCGAGGCCTTCCCGCTCAGCTGCGACACCCCCGACTGCGCGGTGCGCTGGGCGGTCGTCGCCCCGCTCACCGTCGACGACCGGGTGCACGGCGCCCTCGTCGCCTGCGCGCCCCGCGAGTCCGCCGTCCTGGTCCGGGCCGCCGGCGAGGTCGCCCGCTGGGTCTCCGTCCAGCTGGAACTGGCCGACCTCGACCAGTCCCGCACCCGGCTCATCGAGGCCGAGATCAAGGCCCTGCGCGCCCAGATCTCCCCGCACTTCATCTTCAACTCGCTGGCGGTCATCGCGTCCTTCGTGCGCACCGACCCCGAGCGCGCCCGCGAGCTGCTCCTGGAGTTCGCCGACTTCACCCGCTACTCGTTCCGCCGGCACGGCGACTTCACCACCCTCGCCGACGAGCTGCACGCCATCGACCACTACCTGGCGCTGGTGCGGGCCCGCTTCGGCGACCGCCTCGCCGTCACCCTCCAGGTCGCCCCCGAGGTGCTGCCGGTCGCCCTGCCCTTCCTCTGCCTCCAGCCGCTGGTCGAGAACGCCGTCAAGCACGGCCTGGAGGGCAAGGCGGACCGGTGCCGCATCCAGATCACCGCGCAGGACGCGGGTGCCGAGGCCCTGGTGGTCATCGAGGACGACGGCGCCGGCATGGACCCCGGCCTGCTGCGCCGCATCCTGGCGCGCGAGGTCAGCCCGTCGGGCGGCATCGGTCTGTCCAACGTCGACGACCGCCTCCGCCAGGTCTACGGGGACGACCACGGCCTCGTCATCGAGACGGCCGTCGGCGCGGGCATGAAGATCACCGTCCGGCTGCCGAAGTACCAGCCGGGAGTGCACTCGGCGGGCCGGCTCGGCCGCGAGTGACCTCCGGTCCGCCCCGGCGCGGGCCTCAGGTGCTGTGCGTGGCGACCAGCCCCAGCGTGATCAGCCCCAGCACGACCCAGCCGAACCACAGCCAGCCGTTGCTCCCGAGCGCCACCGTGTAGGCCGTCACCGCGACCAGGCCCCCGATGGTGAGCGCCCCCATCGTCTTCGTCGAACTGTCCGTGGAACCGGGCATCGCAACACCCTCCTCATGGTCCGTTCCCCTCCATGGTGCCCCCGTTCTGCCTCCGTACGGTGCAGACGACGAGATGTGAGCCGGATTTCCACGCGCCGGCGGCCGTCCGGGAGCCGGCCTCGTACAGGGAGGGGTCGAATCCGTAGTCGCGCGGCGGCACCTGACGCGCACACGCCGTGTCCGCCGCCGCGGGCGCCTCGGAGAGCGTCACACCGGCGGCCAGCCGGGTGAAACCGAGCACCTGTGCGTCGTACCGGCCCGCGCAGGACACCAGCCGGACCTCCCGCGCCGAGCGCACGTCCAGGCAGTCCCGGCGCTGCATCGTCGCGGTGTCCGCGAACACCGAACCGGGCTCACGGTGCCGGCCGAGCGGCCCGTACACCGGCCCGTGCGCGCCCAGCACCAGGCACGCCGTGCGCCTGAGGGCGGTCTCGAAACCACCGTCGGCCGGCACGACCGCCACACTGCGCACGTCGGCCAGCCGGGCCCGGAGCTCCCGCGTCCGCTCCTCGCACCGGGCCGGCCCCAGCTCGCGGGCCTCCTCGGCGGAGGCGGCGGGCACGAAGGCCATCACCTGGCCGTCGGGCGCCCCGCCCCGGCAGGCCGGGTCCACGGTGAGGTGCGGCGTCCCCGTGAACCGGGCGCCGCCCGGCCAGCGGGCGCGCACGCAGTCCCCGTCCCGCAGCGGCGCCGCGAGCCCCACGGCGTCGCCGTACGGCGCTCCGGTCCCGTCGGCCGCCCGGTCGGCCAGGGCGGCCCGCCGGGCCCGCGGGCGCCGACGCCGGTGCCCGCC